>NZ_CBCSDH010000009.1:0-101089 GCF_965138825.1 Avibacterium endocarditidis | reverse complement strand
ATATTAATGGCATTGAAAATTTTTGGAATCAGGCGAAGCGGATACTGCGAAAATATAATGGAATTAACCGAAAAAACTTTCCTTTATTCTTGAAGGAATGTGAATTTCGGTTTAACTTTAGGACACCAAAAGAGCAGTTAAAAATATTGCGAAAATGGTGTGAAATTTAGGGCTAATCTACTACAGCCCCAATATTTAAGCTGTTTTTCTGCGAGTTTGAGTAATAGTGATTGCTGCTCATTCAAAACGGGTAGCGCAAATCCAGCTGAACGTTCTTTCCAGTAATAGGTATAAGGCTTGATATCATTGTTACATTCTAAATCGTCAAAATGTAAGCAAAGTGTTTGTAGCGTTCTCTGAATACTACGCAAATCGCGATGAAAGCCTAAATCTGTCAGTTTTTCGTGGATCGTTTTGGTATCTATACTCGCTGGCAGCCTAGGAATAATCCTTAAAATTTCTATCTGCAAAAGCGTAGCATCAATATCTTTTGGTCGAGTTGTCATAATTTTATAATTTCCTCTAGCTTCAATTATAAAATTATAGCAAAAGCAAGTGAATATTTTGTGAGAATAGTGAGGAGTTTAGGGCTAATCTAATATAGATATAGCCCTTATATATTTTACTTCGGCGCTTGCATAAAGCGGAAGAAGTCGCTGTCTGGTTTGAGAATCAGCATATTGTTTGATTCTGCAAAGCTTTTTTCGTAGGCTTTCATACTACGCACAAAGCTGTAAAACTCAGGTTCTTGCGCAAAGGCATCGGCGTAGAGTTTAGCGGCGGCGGCATCACCGTTACCACGCAATTCTTGTGCCGTTTTATTGGCTGTGGCCAGAATTACTGTAACTTTACGATCCACATCTGCTTGGATAAATGCGGCTTTTTCTTTACCTTGTGAACGATGTTCACGGGCCACTGCATCACGCTCTGCGCGCATACGTTGGTAGATTGATGAAGACACTTCATCAGGGAGATTGATTTGTTTTACTCGCACATCAACCACTTCAATGCCTAATTCTGAGGTACTATCTTGCCCTGTATTCAAGGCTTTGCGCGCACCAACCATTAATTCGCCGCGTGTCCCTGACACAATGTCTTTAATGGTGCGTGAACCCACTTCAGAGCGTAAACGGTCATTCACTTTACGGCGTAATAAGTTGGACGCTTGAGTATAATCGCCGCCACCTGTTGCAGTGAAGAAACGGCCGAAATCACTGATTCGCCATTTCACATAAGAATCCACTAAAAGATCTTTTTTCTCAACGGTAACAAAGCGATCTGGCGCACCATCAAGGGTGCGAATACGCGCATCTAACACTTTCATTGAGTCAATAAATGGGATTTTGAAGTGTAAACCCGGCTCATACACCACCACTTTATTGTCTGAATCACGATGAACTTTGCCGAAACGCAACATAATGCCACGCGTGCCTTCATCTACAATCACAAGGCTAGAATAAATCACCGCGAACAATACCAGTAAAACAGGGGTTAAAATCTTACGCATTAGTTAAATCTCCCTTGGCGATTTTCAGATGATTGTTGATAGCTCTCACTGTTGGAAAAAGAGCGTGTTTCAGAATAAATTTCCTGATTTTTCACCGTACTTTGTGAATTTGATGAGTTAAGTGCGGTGCTTTTTTTGCTACTTTTTGGCGATAAAATTTTATCGAGCGGTAGCACGCTTAAGTTATTGCCGTTGCTATCAAGCAATACTTTTGGCGTGTTTGCCATCACTTTTTCCATCGTTTGAATATATAAGCGATCACGCAATAATTGCGGCGCGGCTTTAAATTCAGGCAATAAGCGTTGGAAACGTTCCACTTCCCCTTGCGCATTTAACACCACTTGATCTTTATAGGCCGTGGCTTCTTCAATAATGCGTTGTGCATTACCACGCGCGATTGGCTCTTGCTCGCGGGCATAGGCTTCCGCTTCACGAATATAGCGTTGCTCATCTTCTTGTGCTTTGATCGCATCATCAAAAGCGGCTTTCACTTCTTCAGGCGGGCGCGCAGATTGGAAGTTCACATCAAGCACTTCTAATCCCATATCATAAGGCTGAATAATGCCATTCAAGGCTTTCCAAGTGTCTTCACGCACAATGGAACGCCCTGTGGTTAAAATATCGTCCATTGACATATGTCCAATCACATAACGCAACGCACTGTCGGTAGCTTGGTTTAAGCTGTCATCGGCATTGGTTACGCTGAATAAATATTTTGCTGGATCACTCACGCGATATTGCACGGTCATTTCCACTTTCACCATATTTTCATCGCGAGTGAGCATTGCCCCTTGGGTTTTCAGCTCTTTCACTTGTTCCACATTAACGGGGATCACTTTATCTACGAAAGTCGGTTTCCAGTTCAAACCCGGTTGTACGATTTTTTCCAGCTCACCAAAACGCAACACCACGCCACGTTCCGCTTCTTTCACGGTGTAAAAACCGCTCACGCCCCAAACAATCGCACCAATCACCGCGGCAACAGGTAACAATTTACCTAAGCCGAATGACAGGCCTTTGCCGCCGCCATTATGGTTGCCACCATTTTGGCCGCCACCGAGTTTTTTCAATAAATTACTAAAGACTTCTTCAAGATCCGGAGGGGATTGTTCCTGCTTATTGCGCTTATCCCATTGGTTATTTGGATCGGATTTGTTATCCGATTGATTTGGGTTGCTCCCTGGTTTTCCCCAAGGATCTTGATCTGAACCATTAAAGGACATTCTTTTCTCCATTTGTCAAAAAATTGTTACAAGTCTAAACAAAATAATAGGTGAAGTCTAGGGCGGATTGCCTGCTTTCCCTTCCCCTTAAGCCGTCAAAAATCCGTTAAAGTGCGGTTCACTTTATAGCAAATTTTTTGCCTTAATTCAGTGGGAATTAAGCCTTCATCATTCCAATAAAAATAATGCGCTGTTGCCAAGGTTTCATTAGCAAAAACCGCCAAATAAAAGGGCAATTCTTGCGTAAATATGGCTTCCCCTTGCGGGCAATAGGCAGAAAATAATTGTAGGTTCTCTGCTTGGTGATCCACTTCCGATAATTTCACAATGCCTACACCTTGTGATTTCAATAGCGCTTCACGCAAACACCAAATACGATAAAAGGCTGTTTTTTTGTCAGGCTGCTTGGCAAACCATTGTTGTTCTTGTTCGGGAGCGAAATGACCAAGCAAGGCAGCATAATTCCGTTCTTTTTGCGGAAATTCAATGTCAATTCCTACCGCACTTTGGTTTTCATTTTTTTCATCAACCTTGAGTATCACCGCCACCCAATCGCCTGAATGGCTGATATTAAAATCAATATTCGGTTTGGGGAAATGCGGCCGTTGGGTTGGGCTGTATGCGATTTGTGCTAAAAGTGCGGTGGAAATTTTTGCGGTTTTTAATAATTGCCATAGCAAAAAATGCGCCACCCAACGGCAACGATAACGTTGCAACAAACGCGGTTGCTCAGGCGGTGCTTGACGTAATTTAGGCGTGAGTAATGCCGTTGGAATTTGCTCGAAAGGATAAGACTGATGAATGTTTCCCCACGCAATAAAAATGCTCATTGACGCTCCTTGTTACGCAGGGAAAGAAAATTAATGTTGAAAACGTGCCAAACGCGCACGGCAGAATTGTTCTTGTTTCTCAGCAGAGAGTTTTGTAAATTCTTTGCGATATTGTGCAAAATCCTGTTGCAACGCCTGCAAGGTTTCCGCTGGTAAGGTGGAAGTGGCAACATTCTCATCTAAAATATTGAAATAGGTTTGGCAGCTGTTAGCTAATTTAGCCGATTGAGTAACATTCAGCACTGAACTACAAGCAGATAACAATAAGCTGATAACGACAATAAATTTTTTCATACCATTCCTTTTTATAAGTCAAAAAATAAGCGTTGCCTAGTTTTAGACAACGCCTCTATTCTAACCTAATTTATTAAGATAACAACTCATTTACACGTTTAATGAATGCGGTTGGATTTTCCAGCGATCCGCGCTCCGCAAACATGGCTTGCTCAAGCAGTAATTCCACCCAATTTGCAAAGGCTGCATCGTCTGTCATCTCCGCCACTTTTTTCACTAATGAATGGTCTGGATTTAGCTCAAAGGTATATTTCACTTCTGGCACTGGCTGCCCACTCATTGCAAACAATTTCGCCATTTGTGTGGTCATTTGATCGTTATCCGTTGAAACCACCGCTGGGGTATCCGTTAAACGATGGGTTAAACGCACTGCTTTCACGCGATCTCCCAATAAGGTTTTCACGCGTTCAACGAAAGCACCAAAGGCTTCATCTTGTGCCTTTTGTTCTTCCTGTTCTTGATCCGCTAAATCGCCTAAATCAAGATCGGACTTGGTGATAGGCTGCAATGGTTTACCATCAAATTCGGTGAGATAACTTACCATCCATTCATCAATGCGATCAGAAAGCAACAACACTTCAATGCCTTTCTTATTAAACAGCTCTAAGTGCGGGCTATTTTTCGCCGCAATATAGCTATCTGCCGTGATGTAATAAATGGCTTTTTGACCTTCTTTCATTCGCGAAACATAATCTTGCAAGGAAACAGTTTGCTCGCTGCTATCATTATGCGTTGAAGCAAAACGATATAAACGGGCAATTTGCTCGCGGTTAGCCACATCTTCCGCCACACCTTCTTTTAACACCAAGCCAAATTCTTTCCAGAATTGTAAATATTGCTCTGGATTGTCTTTCGCTAATTTTTCTAGCATTTGTAATGAACGCTTGGTAAGCGCTTTACGCAAGGCGGCGGTTACTTTGTTATCTTGCAGAATTTCGCGAGAAACGTTGAGTGGTAAATCATTGCTATCAATTAAACCACGCATAAAACGCAGATAATTCGGCATAAATTGTTCCGCATCGTCCATAATAAACACGCGTTGCACATAGAGTTTTAAGCCTTTTTTGTGATCGCGGTTAAAGAGATCCCAAGGGGCTTTTGACGGCACATAAAGCAAGCTGGTATATTCTTGATTTCCTTCTACTTTATTGTGCGCCCACAGTAGCGGATCAGCAAAATCGTGGCTTAAATGTTTGTAGAACTCTTTATATTCTTCATCAGAAATTTCGCCTTTTGAACGCGTCCACAGGGCTTGGGCTTTATTAATTTTTTCCCATTTCACGCCCGTTTCTTTGCCTTCATCATCATATTCTGGTGTCAAAATTTCTACTGGCAAACCAATATGATCGGAATATTTGCTGATGATTTCACGCAAACGCCACGCGTTGGCAAATTCTTTGTCTTCCTCACGTAAATGCAAGGTGATCTCTGTACCACGCTCTTTTTTCTCAATATCGGCTACGGTATATTCACCATCACCAGTGGATTCCCACAACACGCCTTGATCTGCTGGCACGCCTGCGGCACGGGTTTTCACGGTTACTTTATCCGCCACAATAAAAGCAGAATAAAAGCCCACCCCAAACTGCCCGATAAGCTGGCTGTCTTTCGCTTGATCCGCGCCAAGTGCGCTCAAAAATTCTTTCGTTCCTGATTTCGCAATCGTCCCTAAATGATCGATCACCTGCTCACGCGTCATACCAATGCCATTATCACTGATGGTGATTGTGCCTTTTCCTTCATCAAAACTGATGCGAACTTTTAAATCCCCATCACCTTCATATAATTCTGGTGCAGAAAGGGCTTTAAAGCGTAATTTATCCGCCGCGTCAGAAGCGTTAGAAATTAGCTCACGCAAAAAGATTTCTTTATTCGAGTAAAGTGAGTGGATCATTAATTGAAGTAATTGTTTAACTTCAGATTGAAATCCACGCGTTTCTTGATTTTTGTTCATATTGTATCCTCTCTTTTGCAATGGGATCTTATATAGGAATAAATAAAGGAATTTCAACGGGAGATTTTTTGTTCGGTGAAAGTTTAAGCATTTCTGCTGCAATAAAAATGCGGTGAAAAATCACCGCACTTTTCTATTATGAAATGAGTTATCTAATCACAATCTGTGCAATGGTATATCCAACCATACAGGCTACCACGACACCAATTAGACCCGGCACCATAAAGCTGTGGTTGAAGTAGTATTTACCAATTTTGGTTGTCCCTGTTACGTCAAAGTTCACCGTTGCAATGTCTGACGGATAATTTGGAATGAAGAAATAACCGTAAGTGGCTGGCATTAAGCCCACTAATAACGGTGCAGGTAAGCCTAGCCCAATGCCCACTGGCAACATCATTACTGCGGTGGCGGCTTGGCTGTTGATCACCACGGACACGGCAAACAATGCAAAGGCGAATGTCCAAGGGTAAGTACTTACCATTTCAGTAATGCCTGCTTTAAATTGTGGCATTGCGAATTTGAAGTAAGTATCACTCATCCACGCAATCCCGAAAATCGCGATGGCAGCCACCATACCCGATTTAAACACCACGCCATTTGGCACGATTTGCGGATTGGTTTTAGTCACCAATAAAATAATCCCACCAAAACACAGCATCATCATTTGAATGATGTAAGACATTGAAATCGGTTTGATTTTTTCACCCACGCCAACTGTACGAATTTCTGGGAACATTGCGATGAACACAATCACAACAAGGGCTAATAAGAATAAATAAACCGACTGTTTTGCCGCTGGTGGCAATTCTTCGTTTAAGGTGGTGCTAGTGGTATTCAAAATACGTTCACGCCAAATTGGATCTTGCAAACGGCGTTGGTATTCTGGATCTTGCTCAAGTTCTTTACCACGGCGCATACTATAAAGCGACAAAGCGATAGTTCCCGCTAAGGTTGCTGGCACAGTTACGCAAATAATATCCAACAAGCTGATGTGATCGAATCCCGGTAACTCAGTAATACGTCCTAAATAAAACACCACTGCCGCAGATAATGGGCTGGAAGTAATCGCCAATTGCGATGCCACAGAAGCCGCTGCCATTGGACGTTCTGGACGAATTTTATTTTTCAATGCCACATCACCAATAATCGGCATAATAGAATACACCGAATGGCCTGTTCCGAGCATAAAGGTCATCAAATAAGTCACCAATGGCCCGAGCAAGGTAACCCGTTTCGGATTATTACGCAGAATTTTTTCCGCCACTTGCAGCATAAATTTCAGCCCGCCTGCTGCTTCTAATACGGAAGCACAGGTTACCACGGCTAAGATGATCAGCATTACATCAATCGGGGCTTTTCCTAATGGCATACGCAACACGAAAACTTCAATTGCCAAGCCAATTCCAGATACCACTCCCAAACCAATACCACCGTATCGGCTACCGATATAAAGCATTAATAATAGAAATAAAAATTCTAAATAAAGCATAGTCTATCCCTAAAATGAGTTATAAAAATTTCCGTTAGCAATCATACTTTATTTACAATTTTCTACAATATTCTTGGTGGGATTATTTGATGAAAAGGCTATCTAAATCAAATTTTTATGGAGGGGAAAAAATTAAGGCGGTTTTTACACCGCCTTAATGTGATTATTGGTTGTTTTGAACATAATCAATTGCTGATTGAACAGTAGTGATTTTTTCTGCTTCTTCATCAGGAATTTCGATATCGAATTCTTCTTCTAAAGCCATCACTAATTCAACAGTGTCTAAAGAGTCTGCACCTAAATCTTCAACGAAAGAAGCTTCTGGTTTAACGTCTTCTTCTTTAACACCTAATTGTTCAACAATAATTTTTTTTACGCGTTCTTCAATGCTCATTTGCTTTTCCTATTATAGTTAGCCATAAAATAATGGTTTTATAGTGTATGTATTTTTAGCTAAGTTGCAACCTATTTTTGCAAGGTCAAACCACAAATCAACTAACAAAAATACATTCGCTAAAAATAAGTTACGTTACTTTGCTAACGCAACAGCCAACGTAAACAATTTACATCGCTGGGGGCGATTTTAGCATTAAGCCCCCCGCTTGGCTATGTTTTCGTGCAAGAAATTGTTTTAAATCAAAGATTAAACAGAAAATCTTTTCCGCTATAGAATAAATTTTCCTTTTAAATCTTAGGGTTATGGCATTACGCCATATACATTCCACCATTAACGTGTAGAGTAGAACCAGTGATATAACCTGCATCATCAGAGGCTAAAAATGCCACCGCTTTGGCAATATCTTTTGGTTCGCCTAAACGGCCTGCAGGCACGTTAGCCAAGGTTTCCGCTTTTTGTTCTTCCGTTAATGCGTCTGTCATATCTGTGGCAATGAAGCCGGGAGCAACCACGTTTACGGTAATTCCGCGTGAAGCCACTTCTTTGGCAAGGGCTTTGCTGAAACCAATTAAACCTGCTTTTGCCGCACAATAGTTCGCTTGTCCTGGATTACCCATTGAGCCAACTACCGAGCCAATGGTGATAATACGACCAAAACGTTTTTTCATCATTGAACGTAGCATTGCTTTGGAAAGATGGAATACAGAGGTGAGATTAGTTTGCAAAATATCAAACCATTCTTCATCTTTCATTCGCATTAATAGGTTATCACGGGTGATCCCAGCGTTATTAACAAGAATATCAATATCGCCGAAATCGGCTTTAATTTGTGCGAGAACTGCTTCAATGGATTGTTGATCCGCTACATTTAGCACTAAGCCTTTGCCTTTCTCGCCAAGATAAGCTGAAATGCTTTCAGCCCCTTTTTCAGAGGTGGCAGTACCGATCACAAATGCGCCTTTGGCACTTAATTCTTCCGCAATCGCACGTCCAATTCCACGGGTTGCCCCAGTTACTAACGCAATTTTACCTTGCATAATTGTTCTCCTAATTGTCTTTTTTAGGCTTCGGTTGATACCGCGTGCGCTTTTTCTAGCGATGCTACATCATTGACGGCAACGGCGGTTAATTCTTTCACGATACGGCTTGTTAAACCGGTAAGCACTTTATTTGGGCCAATTTCTACTAACACTTCAATGCCATTTTGTGCCATTTTTTCTACCGTTTCTGTCCAACGCACTGGGCTGTATAACTGACGAATAAGTGCGGTGCGAATTTCATCACTTTTTTCTTCAGTCTTCACATCAACGTTGTTGATCACCGCGATTTCAGGGGTTTTGAGGGTGATATTTTGTAAAGAAACCGCAAGTTGATCCGCCGCAGGTTTCATCAAGGCACAATGAGAAGGCACGCTCACCGCTAAAGGTAAGGCACGTTTCGCCCCCGCTTCTTTACAGGCTGCTGCGGCACGTTCTACCGCCGCTTTTGTTCCTGCAATCACCACTTGCCCCGGTGAATTGAAATTCACCGCTGACACCACTTCACCCTGTTCCGCTGCTTTACACGCGTTAATAATAGCTTCATTATCTAGTCCGATGATGGCATACATTGCCCCCGTGCCTTCTGGCACGGCTTGTTGCATTAATTTTCCGCGTAATTCCACTAATTTAATGGCATCTTGGAAATCAATGACACCTGCGCAAACTAAGGCAGAATATTCGCCAAGGCTATGGCCTGCCATTACGCTTGGTTTTAAATCTGGATATTGTTGTTGCCAAACACGATAAATTGCCACGGAAGCGGCTAAAAGTGCGGGCTGAGTTTGCCAAGTTTTGTTTAATTCTTCCGCGGGGCCTTGTTGTACGAGTTGCCATAAATCATAACCAAGTACTTCAGAGGCTTGCTTAAAGGTTTGTTCTACAACGGGAAATTGATTAGCTAAATCCGCTAACATTCCCACTGTTTGAGATCCTTGTCCTGGGAAAACCATTGCAAATTTTTTCATTCTTATATCCTATTTTCGATTTTGAATTGCTATTCTAGCAGATAAATTTAAAAACGAACTAAGGCTGCACCCCAAGTCCAACCACCGCCAAAGGCTTCTAATAAGACTAATTGACCACGTTGAATACGTCCATCACGCACCGCTTCATCAAGAGCAGTTGGCACGGTGGCGGCACTGGTATTGCCATAGCGATCAAGGGTGATCACCACTTGCGACATATCCATTTCTAGTTTTTTCGCGGTGGCGCTGATAATGCGTAAGTTCGCTTGATGTGGCACTAACCAGTCAATATCTTTTTTATCTAACTTATTGAAAGCAAGGGTTTCTTCCACCACGTTTGATAATTGGCTCACCGCCAATTTGAACGTGGCATTGCCTTGCATTGAGATATAACCAGAATGGGTATCCTTAGGTTCAGCCTGTGGTAATACGAGCATATTATCGGTATCAGGCGAAGCGTGTAAGTGGGTTGAAATAATCCCTGTATTTTCATCGGCTTCTAAAATCACCGCACCTGCACCATCACCAAATAACACCACTGTGCTGCGATCGGTTTCATCAAGATGACGTGAGTTTAAATCCGCACCGATCACCAAGGCTTTTTTCACTTGCCCGTTACGCACAAATTGATCCGCCACTGAAAGGGCATACACAAAACCTGTGCAAGCTGCGGCAACATCAAAAGCAATGGCGTCTTTAATGCCAAGAAGTCCTTGAATTTGGCAAGCTGCACTTGGGTAAGAGTGTGAGTTCGTGGTTGTGCCAACCACAATGAGATCGATTTCTTGTGGATCGATATTGGCCATTGCTAGGGCATTCTGCGCGGCCGCTGCGCCCATTGTCGCAACGGTTTCATTCTCACCTGCAATACGGCGTTCTTTAATGCCTGAGCGCGTGGTGATCCACTCATCAGAGGTATCCACCATTTTTTCTAAATCGGCATTTGTTCTCACTTGTTCTGGCGCATAGCTACCAGTGGCTAAAATTCTACTATACATAACAATTTCTAATGATTAATGAATTGAAAGCTAATATCTTTGCAAGCCAGCTAAAATCTTTTCAGGGATTTTTTGTCTTGCTTGCTGTGCCGCATCAGCAATGGCGTAAGCAAAGCCATCAATGTTAGCGCTGCCGTGGCTTTTGACGACCACAGCGGTTAAACCAATTAATGACGCGCCGTTATATTGGTCTGGATTAATTTGTTTTAAGCGTTGATAGCTCCCTTTCAACAAGAAAGTTCGCACAAACCAGCGAAAAATCGGTTTTAAAATATGATTTGTTTTATTCAATGTTGGACTGCCTTTGAATAAAGAAATCACATTCTTTGCCGCGCCCTCTAAGGTTTTTAATGCTACATTGCCCACAAAGCCGTCATTGACGATCACATCAGCTTTGCCATTGAGCAATAAATCTCCCTCAATAAAACCAATGTAATTTAAGGTGGGATTTTGCTTCAATAATTCTGCCGCATCACGAATAGATTTATACCCTTTAATTTCTTCGATGCCAATATTTAGCAACGCAATGCGCGGAAAAACCAGATCTAAACAATTCTCAGCAAAAATTGATCCCATTAATGCAAATTGATAAAGATTTTCTGCACTACATTCAATATTGGCGCCAAGATCAAGCATTACGGAACGATCGCCATTCATTGTGGGAATCACAGAAATTAACGCAGGGCGCTCAATTCCTTTCAGCGGTTGCAATAAAATTTTGGCTAAACCCATTAATGCCGCCGTATTGCCTGCACTCACGCACGCCTGCGCCTCGCCTTTTTGCACCGCTTCAATGGCTAAACGCATTGATGTGCCTTTGCTATGACGCAGGGCATAAGACAAACCTTGGGTATTTTCAATGATTCTGCTGCAATGGCAAACCTTGATGCGATCTTGCAACGCAGCGGGGATATTTTCTAATAAAGGGAGAATTTTTTGGCTATCGCCAAATAATAAAAGAGAAAGCATCGGATCTTGTTCCAACGCTTTTATGGATGCTGGGATAGTAACACGGGGACCAATGTCCCCGCCCATCACATCTAACGCAAGGGTTAGACGGCTCAAGTGAATACCTTATATAAAAAAGGAATTACTTGTTGATCACTTTACGACCGCGGTAGTAACCGTCAGCAGTAACGTGGTGACGTAAATGGGTTTCGCCAGTTGCTTTATCTACTGATACTGCTGCAGTAGTTAAGGCATCGTGTGAACGACGCATATCACGACGTGAACGAGATTTTTTATTTTGTTGAACAGCCATTGGCTATACTCCTAAATTTACTTTTGCTTTAAACTAGCTAATACAGCGAACGGGTTCGGTTTTTTTGCCAATTCTTCGGGCAATTTGCCAAAAACCTGTTCAGCCACGGACACTTCACAGTGTTCAGATGAATGCATCGGCACAATCGGCAGACATAACATTAATTCATCTTCAATTGTTGCCAGTAAATCTATTTCCCCAAACTCATTAAGTTCAATAGGTTCATAAATCTCTGGTAACGCATCGGCTTGATCCAAATTAGAAACAGGGCTATATGCAAACTCGGCTTCCAAGATTTGGTTAAAAGGTTCACCGCAGCGCTGACAAGTGAGTTCCACTTCAACCTGAGCTTTGCCTTTCATTACCACTAATTTTTGTGGATCAATGAAAAATGATAATGTTACCTGTGCATCGCTGAGCACTTTATTTACTGATTCAGCCAGACGACCAAGTTGGTTGATTGCATAATAGCCATCATAATCCAATCTACGCTGTGCATCCTTTACTGGATCAGTTGTAAGGGGTAGTTTTACCTTTTGCATAGGGCGTGCATATTACCTTTTGATGTTCAATTAGTCAAAGGAAATTATGATTTTTTATGCGAAAAGTGCGAATTTCCTTTTTGTTAAATTTGATCTTGTTTTTCTAAGCGGAAAAATTCTGCTTGGGGAAAATGTTGGTGCAAATAATTTTCTAAATAACGCGCCGTTTCATCATTGATGGTTTCATCACCTAAAGGATAGCGATTATAAATTAATCCTTTTAATTCAATATGATACTGCTTACAGGCTAACAAACTAAGCAAGGTGTGATTAATGCTGCCCAGTTTTCCTGAGGTTACTAAAATCATAGGATAGCCTTGCGCGGCCACATAATCTAAGGTGGTGTGCTGTTCATCATAAGGCACGCACAAGCCGCCTGCGCCTTCCAATAGCACATAATCATAACGCGCGGCCAGCTCGTCTGTTGCTTGGCGGATAAGTGCGGTGCAAATTTCACGATTTTCTAGGCGCGCGGCGAGATGCGGCGAACAAGGGTAAGAAAATAAATAAGGGCAGGTTAGCCCTTGCTGATCTTCGGGCAATAGCTCAATGCCTTGCAATTTACGGTGTCGCACGATGTCTTCTGAGATGTTTTCACAGCCCGTTTGGATCATTTTTTGCGTGATCACGGAAAAGCCTTGCTCCGCGAGTTTTTTCGCATACCAACCTGTGGCAATGGTTTTGCCTATGTCCGTATCAATGCCCGATACAAATAACACTTGTCCTGCCATTTTTCCTCTCTAGCTTAATTTCTGTGCCAATATAAAAACAGGCTGGTAACTCAACCGCACTTTGCCTTGCTCATTTTGATATTGCTGTTGATAATCCACGATAAATTGTTGCAGTTGCCCTTTTGTCCAACGCCCCTGCCCGGTTCCCGTTACCCCCGTTGCTTTAAGATGTTGCAACACCGCAAGGGGAGAGGAAAAATAGAGTGGTATTTCCTGCTGAAACAATGCGTTAACCTCAAAATCTGCAAGTAACCATTCTTGCCATTGTGCTAGGTTGGGATAGTCCAGTCCTACGCCTGTTAAATGGCGAATTTCTGCCAAATTTTGTTCGGCAAACGTGCTGATTAATAATCGCCCTTGCGGTTTTAGTAAGCCTGCACATTTTTGCACAAAGCCTTGTGGATCGGCAAACCACTGCACGACCGAGGCAGAAGCGATAAGATCATAATGGTGCGGAAAAGGATAGTTCTCCCCATCGCCCTGATAAAAGGTAAAATTGCCCTGTTGCAACAAGGCGTTGAGCTGGCTGGTTACCTCACACAAATCATTGAATGCCCAATGTTTCACTTGCAAATGCTCAATCAGCAATCGGCTTAAATGCCCTGTGCCGCAGCCGATTTCTAACACTCGCTCAAATGCTGTTTTCCCGTCTTGTAACAACAGAGCGAGCAGTTGCTGATTAATGCACTGCTGGGCTTGGGCTTGGCTATCGTAGGTCGGCAAGGCTTGGGTGAAGCATTGTGCGACGCGGGATTTATCCACCTGATTCATCAAAATAATTCAGCCCAGTGTTGAAATGCGGTGAATGGATAATGAGGCAAGGCTAAGGTTTGCAGAGAAAATTTAGCCTCATTTTGCACCGCACTTTTATTTTTTATGCGTTGCTCTTCGACGATATGCACTAGCTCCGCTTGGTAGGCTTGCCAAAAGCTAAGCTGATTTTGCACGGGGAAAATGCGATCCTTTTCGCCCACAATGGCTTTTGTCCATTGTATTGAACTTTGCTGCCCCTGAGTTTGTTGCATCGCGTGATAAAGTGCGGTCAATTCTGAATGCACTTTTTGCCAATCGCGTTGCTCCGCCAATACTTGATAATGCTGAAAAATGTCGCTATCATCGCACATTCTGCGTTGAAATTTAGTTAAATTGCGTTCATCTAGCTGTTCTAGCGTTCCAACAAACACCGCTTGCGGAATACCCATTTCGTCATCACAAGGTTTTCCCGTGCCGTTAATGGCGGTAGCACTGATAAGGGGCGTTTCCCCGAGTACCTGATTTGCTACCCACACGCCCATTGACCACGCCACAAGGCGGATTTGCTGATAGGCGGAAAGATCCTGCTCAAAATGCAGATCTTGATAGTCGTAGCACAATAATAAATCCGTGTTTTCGGGCAAGGTTAAATGCCCCACCGCACTGGCAGGCGTTCCCCAGCCGGCAAAATAAAGGATTAGCTGTTTGTTATTTTCTGCCGTTTTAATCAATTTGGTTTGCATTTATTGCTGAAATTCCTGTAACAAAGTGAGAAAAGCGTCCACTTCTTGCTCGCTCATATCCGCCGTTAAAGAAAGGCGGATTCGCGATGTGCCTTGTGGCACAGTTGGCGGACGAATCGGCAAGCAATAATAGCCCTGTTGTTGCAAGGTTTGAGCGGTGGCAACGGTTTTTTCGTTATCGCCGATGATATAAGGAATAATGCCACTTTCGCTCACAATGGATTGAGCTAAATTCTGTCGAAAAAACGACCGCACTTTTTCGCTTAGCTGATGTAAATGTTGGCGACGCGTAGCAAAGTGTGGGAGTTTTTCAAACAGAAATGCCGTCCACGCAACGCATATCGGTGGCAAAGCGGTAGAAAAAATCAGCGGTCGCATTTTGTTGATTAAGTAATCTTTTAGCAGTTGATCGCACACCACATACGCTCCCATTGAAGCGAGGGCTTTGCCAAAGGTGCCAACTAAAAAATCGATCTTTTGCACGCAACCTTGTTGTTCCGCAATGCCTAATCCCGTGTCGCCATAAGCCCCGATAGCGTGGGCTTCGTCCACATAAAGCATTACATTGCCAAAGCGATGTTTTAATGCCACAAGCTGGCGTAAATCTACCACATCACCATCCATACTGAAAATGCTTTCGGTAACGATGATCATTCGTTGGTAATGGGCTTGATGTTTTGCTAATAAGGTTTCTAAGTGATTGAAATCATTATGCCGATAGCGAACAAAATCCGCCTCGCTCAAGCGAATGCCGTCAATGATACTGGCGTGAACCAGTTTATCCGCCACGATCAGGGTTTTCTTATTTGCCACCGCGGGCAAAATACCGATGTTGGCGTGATAGCCACTATTAAACAGCAAGCACGCCTCGCGTTCAAATCGGCTTGCCATTAGGCTTTCGAGCTGTTCGTAAATGGCGAAAGATCCCGTTAATAACCTTGAGGAAGAGGAAGTAAAGTGCGGTAGGTTTTCGCCATAGTCTTTTAAAAATTCGCTTTTCAATGCGTCATCATTGGCAAGACCTAAATAATCATTAGAGGACATATTGAGCATTGTACGTCCGTCTTTGACGATCATTTTGCCTTGATGATCTAACTGGGGAAGCTGACGAAACTGCCCAATCGCCTTGAGTTCTGCCAGTGTTTGTGCAAAATCAGCGAGATAATTATTCATTGTAAACCTCTTTGAGTACTGCCAATAAGCCTTGCATGAGCTGGCTGAGCTGAGCGGCCGAAATAATAAAAGGAGGCATAATATACACCAAATGCCCGAAAGGGCGTAGCCAAATGCCTTTTTCGACAAATTTTGGCTGTAAAATGTTCAAATTCACAGGTTCTTTCATTTCTAACACGCCAATCGCCCCCAGCACACGCACCTCTTTTACCGCCTTGAAGGATTTTGCAGGGGCAAGTTCCATTTTTAATTGTTGCTCAATGCGTTGCACATTGCCTTGCCAATCGCTTTCCAATAATAAATCAATGGATGCACTGGCAATGGCGCAAGCGAGCGGATTGCCCATAAAGGTTGGCCCGTGCATAAAACATTTTGCTTCGCCGTTGCAAATGGTTTCTGCTATGTGAGCGGTGGTAATAGTGGCAGAAAGGGTTAAATAACCGCCTGTGAGGGCTTTGCCTAAGCACATAATATCAGGCTTGATATTGGTGTATTCGGTGGCAAATAATTTCCCTGTTCGCCCGAAGCCCGTGGCGATTTCATCAAAAATCAGCAATACGCCATATTCATCACACAAGGCACGGGCTTTTTCCAAATAAGTCGGCGAATAAAAATACATTCCGCCTGCCCCTTGCACAATCGGCTCTAAAATTAAGGCAGCAATTTCACCGCTCTTTTCTGCCAGTAAATCTTTGAGCGGCTGAATATCTGCCTCTTGCCATTGTCCGTCAAAAGGGGTTTTAGGCTGAGGGAGGAAATACTGCACGGGCAAGCCTTTCGCAAATAGACTGTGCATACCCGTGATCGGATCGCACACCGACATCGCGTGCCAAGTGTCGCCGTGGTAGCCCGAACGAAGGGTGGCAAACTTGTAACGCTCGCTTTCCCCTTTCGCTTGCTGATACTGAATTGCCATTTTCATCGCTACTTCCACCGCCACAGAGCCACTGTCGGCGAAGAAAATTTTGTCTAGCCCTTGAGGTAATAATTTCACCAAGCGAGAAGCCAATTCACCAGCGGGATCGTGGGTAAATCCACCGAACATAATATGGCTCATTTTATCCAGTTGATCCTTCGCCGCTTGGTTCAGTTTTGGGTGATTATAACCGTGCAACGCCGCCCACCAAGAAGACATTCCATCAATCAGCCGCTTGCCATTTTTCAACGTGATTTCCACCCCGTCCGCACGTTCCACCGTAAACATCGGTGCATCACTATTCAGACGAGAATAAGGGTGCCAGATGTGGTTTTTGTCGATATTAAGGAGGGATTGTTCTTGCATTTTTGCTCTTCCTTTAATTTTGTTATTTTAATCGGAACATTTGAGCGTCTTTAGGTTTCGCCCTAAAAAGGCGACCTACTTTTCTTTGCTTGTGCAAAGCAAAGTAGGCAAAAGACAACGCAAAGCGTTGAATGTTACCGAAGGTAACAGCCCGTAGGGTGAGCGAAGCGAATAATGCACACCCTGCAGTCTTGCTTTTCCTCATTCCAGTTAAATTTTTTATACGGCGAAAAAAGAGATTTTGTTTCGCTTCGCTACACAAAATTACAATTTTTTTCGCCTAAAAATTTAACTTCCATTCGGGCAAGACTGAAGGGAACCCGATGGAGCGTCAATCGAGAAAATATAATAAAATTTAAGATTTGTGAACACTACCCCCATTCCTGCGATAAATCAAGGCAAAATCCGCATATCGTTGCACAAGTAGGATAAGTTGATATAATCGCCCTTCCATTTTAACAAAGGAAAACCTTATGACATTAAAAACGCAAATGCCTTTAACGTATTGGCAACGTGTAAAAGTGGCTTTTCAATATGTAATGCCGCAACTTTATTTAACCCAGCTTGCTGGTTGGTTTGCAAAGCAACGTTGGGGAGCGCTAACCCATTTAGTGATTAAATTATTCGCGAAAAAATACCAAGTTAATATGCAAGAAGCGCTGAAACCAAATTTTAATGATTATGCGACCTTTAATGAATTTTTTATCCGTCCTTTAGCGGAAGGGGCGAGAAAAATTGATGAAAATCCTACAGCACTTTGTTTACCCGCAGATGGCCGCGTGAGCCAGCTCGGGCATATTGATGAAGATCGTTTATTACAAGCCAAAGGACAGGATTTTAGCCTTGCCGATCTGCTGGCTAATGATAAAGAATTGGTTGAGGCCTTTAAAAATGGTGAATTCGCCACAATATACCTTTCACCGAGAGATTATCATCGTGTACATATGCCTTGCGATGGCACATTACGCAAAATGATTTATGTACCGGGCGTACTTTTTTCCGTGAACCCATTCTTAGCGGAGCATATCCCCAATTTATTTGCCCGTAATGAACGTGTGATTTGTGTGTTTGATACCGAATTTGGGCAAATGGTACAAATTTTAGTGGGGGCAACCATCACAGCGAGCATTAGTACACAATGGGCGGGGGTGATTAATCCACCACGAGCCAATGAAGTAAAAGTGTGGACGTACGAGGGCGATAACGCGGTGAAATTAGCCAAAGGGCAAGAAATGGGCGCGTTTCAACTTGGCTCAACGGTGATTAACTTATTCCAAGCGGATAAAATCACCCTCGCGGAACAGTTAGCCGTTGATGTGCCTGTGCATATGGGCGAAGTGTTGGGCTATAAAAAGCACTAATGGCTTAACTCCAACATCGTCGCGATAAAATTTATTTATTCAATAAAAGGAAAAAACAATGTCAGAACAATTTTTTAATCAAGTGTCTTTAGATGATGTTTCAGCCAAAGGCAGTTACGGAATCGGTTTACAAATCGGTCAGCAATTAGTTGATAGCAAATTAGCCGTTAAAGCAGAAGCGGTTGCGAAAGGGATTTTTGACGCATTAAATCAAAACCCACCTGCGATTGATTTCAACGAAGTCAGCCAAGCATTACAACAACTTCAACAAGAGGCTGCCGAAGCCGCTAAAGCTCAATTTAAGCAGATTGAGGAAGCAGGCAAAGCCTATTTAGCCGAGAACGCAAAAAAAGACGGCGTAAAAGTTACCGATTCAGGCTTGCAATATGAAGTATTAGTGGAAGGTAACGGCAAAATTCCAAGCAAACAAGATCAAGTACGCGTTCACTACACAGGAACATTGCCAGACGGCACGGTATTCGACAGCTCCGTGCAACGCGGTCAGCCAGCGGAATTCCCAGTAAGTGGCGTAATCCCAGGTTGGGTTGAAGCTCTTTCAATGATGCCAGTTGGCTCAAAATGGAAACTCACCATCCCTCACAACCTCGCCTACGGCGAACGCGGTGCAGGTGCATCAATCCCACCATTTAGCACATTAGTGTTTGAAGTGGAATTGTTGGATATTCTTTAATTTATCTTCCGCATAAAAAAGACCTAGCTATTTCGCTAGGTCTTTTCTTTTCAGATTAGAAAAATTCTTGAAAAAACAACCGCACTTTGTTTTTTATCCTATCGGTAGTGTTGTACTAGAATAATTCTTGTTGTTCAGAGGATTTCACTCCACCATTTAGACGCTCTAGCAATTCAGGTGGGACATAATAACCACGCTCTTTAACATAGGCGCGTTTAGGCTCTGTGCCTTTGATGAAGTATTCTTTACGTCCACCACTGTTAGAAAGCAACCCTGAACCCGTATCAATACGCTTTTCGATAATATTTTGTGGCAGTGGAAGATTACGCTCTGGCACATCTCTTAAGCTCGTTTTCATATAATCAATCCAAGCTGGCATTGCAGTTTGTGCGCCCGCTTCACCTTTACCTAAATTGCGTTTGTTGTCATCAAAGCCAACATAAACGGCGGTGGTAATATTTGCCCCGAAACCGGCATACCAAGCCACTTTTGAATTATTGGTTGTCCCTGTTTTTCCACCAATATCCGAACGCTTAATTTGATTTGCCATTCGCCAACTTGTTCCTTTCCAGCCTAGACCTTGTTCACCATAAATTGCGGTATTCAATGCACTACGAATTAAGAAAGCTAATTCACCACTAACTACGCGAGGTGCATACTGCACTTGGTCGTTGGCTTTTTTATCTTGCGCCATAAAATCAATTGCGTTTTCATCTAATTTTTTATTTTGGCGATCAAGTTCTGGAATGTCATTAGGTTGCTCATCTTGATCTAGCTCTTCACCATTGGTGCTGCTGTCCGTAGAAACTAAATTATCAGGCTGCTCTAAATCAAGATTTTTAAACCCGTCTAATTTTTCAGTTTCCCCATAAATTACAGGAATGTTATCACAGGTAACACAAGCAATTTGTGGATTCGCAACAAACAGCTCTTTGCCGCTATTATCAAGGATTTTTTCAATAAGGTAAGGATTTACCAAGAAACCACCGTTATCAAACACCGCATAAGCACGCGCCATTTCAAGAGGGGTAAATGACGCAGCGCCTAAAGCGAGCGCTTCGCTGGCGAAATATTGATCTCGTTGGAAGCCAAAACGTTGTAAAAAATCGGCAGTAAAATCAATGCCAGCCATTTGAATAGCACGGATGGCAATCATATTTTTTGATTGTCCTAAGCCCACACGCAGACGCATTGGGCCATCATAGCGATTTGGCGAATTTTTCGGAGTCCATACCTTTTGACCAGGTTTTTTTATTACGATAGGGGAGTCTTGTAATACACTGGATAAGGTAAGGCCTTTTTCAATGGCTGCAGCATAGATAAATGGCTTAATTGATGAGCCTACTTGTACGAGAGATTGGGTAGCACGGTTAAATTTACTTTGTTCAAAGCTAAATCCACCTACTAACGCTTCAATTGCACCGTTATCACTGTTTAATGATACCAAGGCTGAATTCACTTCAGGGATTTGAGATAGTTGCCACTCCCCATTACTTGCTTTGCGCAACCAAATTTGTTCGCCAGCTTTGGGTTGCTTTTTACCCGCCCATTGCATTGCTTTTGTTGAAAGGGTAAGGTGAGTGCCATCATCGAATAATACTTTTGTTCCTGCTTTGCTGTTTTCTAGTACAGCAACGGGTACTAAGGGATCGGAATTGGGTAGCTTTTTCAGTGCATCAATGATTTTATCTTCATCCCAAGGGTTCTCATCTTTTTTCCATAAAGTGTTCGCACCACGATAGCCGTGTCGTCTATCATAGGCTAGCAAATTATCACGCACGGCTTTCTGTGCTTCAGCTTGATCTTGAGAAAGCACGGTGGTATAGACTTTATAGCCACTGCTATAAGCCATTTCTTCACCAAAGCGTTTCACCATTTCTTGGCGTACCATTTCAGTAACATAATCTGCTTTAAAATCTAATTGCGCACCGTGATAACGCGCTACGATAGGCTCATTGATAGCTTCATCATACTCCGCTTTGCTGATGTATTGCATTTCTAACATTCGCCCTAGCACCACATTACGGCGTGCCGTTGCACGTTTAAGAGAATAGAGCGGATTCATTGTGGAAGGTGCTTTTGGCAAGCCTGCGATCACCGCCATTTCTGATAAGGTGAGCTGATCGAGCGATTTCCCGAAATAGGTTTTCGCAGCCGCCGCCACACCATAAGCGCGATAGCCAAGGTAAATCTTGTTCAAATATAGTTCTAAAATTTCATCTTTGCTTAGGGTGTTTTCAATTTCAATCGCCAAAATGGCTTCTTTCGCTTTACGCACAATATTTTTTTCTGGCGTTAAGAAGAAGTTACGCGCGAGCTGTTGAGTAATGGTACTCGCCCCTTGTGATGCACCGCCTTTAGTAATCGCAACACTCACCGCACGAGCAATGCCCACAGGATCTAAACCGTGATGTTCATAAAAACGACTATCTTCTGTGGCAAGCACCGCCTCAATTAATTTTTTTGGTACGTCATTAAGTTTCACGGGAATACGGCGCTGTTCGCCCACTTCACCAATGAGTTTGCCGTCAGCGGTATAAATCTGCATCGGCTGCTGTAATTCCACAGTTTTTAGGGAATCTACACTTGGCAAGCCTGATTTTAGTTGAACATAAATAATTCCTACGACAACACAACCTAAAATGATCATTGTCAGCAAGCTACTTAAAATTAATTTTGCGATCCGCATCGTAAAATTCTCTCTTCATTCGTGCAAAATTGAAAAAAATCAGAAAAACTAAAACCCAAGATTTTAGCTTAACTACTTCCTTAAAACGTAAGTATAAAGTTTAGTCAAGGAAATCCAAAGCTAAAAGTGCATTTAAAATGAATATTTGAGTAGGAAGAATGAAGAAAACGAATAATTTCACCACACAAAAACAAGTTGGTGTGTGGAAACAAGGTGAAAATTATGAATGTGTTTGGTTTGATGAAAAAAATCAACCACACGCCAGTACCCTATCTTCACCAATTTCCTTGCCACAACTTGCCGCGCAGCTTATACCACAATCAGGCAATAATTCCTTGAAAACAATAAAATTTATCACCGCAATTTCACCACAATACACTTGGATCAAAAATCTCCTATTGCCACAAATTTTAACTGCCACAGAATGTGAGCAACAATGTCGATTTTTATTATCGCAAGAATTACCCCTTCCCCTTGAAGAAATCTGGTTTGATTATCAATCAGAACCACTTAAACAGGGCTTTAAGATGAGTATTTTTGCCATAAAAAAACAAACAGCTTTGGATTATCTCAACGCTTACGCCCCTTTTCCTATTCAAGTGTTGGATTGCTGTATCCACGCGATAATCCGAGCCTTTCAATATCTCACAGGGGTTAGCACGGAAAAACAGGTGCTTTTTCTTTACCAAGATAAGCAACACACCTTTGCCGTTCAGCCCAACGCCTCAGCGGTTCAATTTATGCAACAAACTGACAAAAATCTCACCGCACTTGCTGAAATGTTCTGCCAGCGTTATTCCTTGCAACCTGAGCAAATTTATTACTATTGCAATGATTTACCAAACGCCTTGCATGAACACTGGCAGAAAGTCGAAACAGATTTCCCCTTTATAGCCTTAGGAAATGCCTTATGGCAACAATCTTTCTGGCAGCAGAAAGGAGAAACAAATGGCGATTAATTTGCTACCGTGGCGATTGGCGGCACATCATAAAAATATGAAAAAATTATTAATGCGAGCAGGAATTTGTTTCGCTATAAGCTTTGCTTGCCACCTTACGATGTTCAACGTTTTACAAGCAGAACAAGCCATCGCACCACAAAAGAATGCGCAATATGAAACATTTTCGCAAAATTTAAACCAAACTATTGAGCAGATTAGTGCCTTAAGACAACACTATGTTTATCAGCAAGAACAACAAAGTTTGCCATCGCAAGAGGTTATTCAATTTTTAGACTGGCTTGCTGCGCTTCCTTTGCAACAGGGAGAATTAAATGACGTGGCGCTTACGCAAGAAAAATTATTGCTCAATGGTTTTACAGAAGATCAACAAGAATTTGAGCAATTACAGCAACGCATCACGCAATTAGCGCTATTTAGCCATTCACAACTCACGCAATTTCAGCCCACAGGTTCACAGCTGACTTTTGAATTTCAATTAAAAAATGAACAAGATGATGAAGCAAATTTTTAATAATCCGCATAATTTACTCGGCAAGCTCGCCCAGCTTTCAGCTACCAAGCAATACGCTCTATTACTGATTTTTACCTTTTTGCCTGTGTCTTTTTGGATTATGGAATATCAGCAAATTCAACAACAAAATAGCCAAACAGATCGCCAAATTCTGCAATTAGAACAAGATTTGGCACATCAAAAACAAATTTTAAGCTCACTACAACAAAATACACAAAATACGTTTACACCTGAACTCACAAGCGATATTGCCCAAATAAATCAAGTTTTGCGTCCACAGGATTTTCAACTACAAGTAAAAAATAGCCAATGGGATTTTTACCAAGCACCTTATTTAACAATGCAATTAGTCGGCAATTTCAATAATTTACATCAATTTTTGACCGCACTTTTAAAGCGCACACCGCAACTCAATGTATTACAACTGCATATTTACAAAACACGCGAAAGCCCGCTTTCACAACTCTCACTAATCACAGAAGTTCGGTTTAAACTTTCTTTACCCAAGGATAAACAATGAAAAAAGCGTTTCTTTTTCTCATACTACTCAGCCCCTTTGTTTCTGCACAAGATCCTTTTGATAAAACACAGCGCACAGCACAGGCGGCAATCGTTGCTCAGCCAAGTTCTACAAATTGCCCTACACATAAAAAAATCTTGGCTGAAGAGGCTTCTTTTCAACAGCTCAAGTTAGTTGGAATCATTCAGTTTCCAGAAAACAACAAAGCAATTTTTACTGATAAGAATCAACAGGTTATGCTTATTCAAAAGGAAGATGTGGTTGCACAAGAAAGATTGCAGATTAAGGATATTTCACCACAGCAAATTACACTTTTTGACTGTATGCAATCACAATTTGTTTATTTAACCTTTTAGGAGAAAAAAAATGCGATTATTAAAGTGCGGTGCGTTTTTTCTGAGTTTTTCATTATTTGCCAGCGCAAGCGAAAAACCAAGCGAAACCTTTTCAATTCGCTTACAGCAAGCCCCTTTGGTACAGACCGTGCAACAGCTCGCAGCACAACAGAAGGTTAATTTAGTGATCGATGACGAATTGCAAGGTTCAATTTCGTTACAACTGCAACAAACAACCCTCGCGCAATTTTTGCAAGTGGTTGCCAAAATAAAACAGCTCCAATTCTGGCAGGAAAACGGTATTTATTATCTCAGTAAAGCCTCGCAAAATTCTTTGCCAGAAGTAGCCAATAACTTTCCTATTGAATTTGTAGATACATTGCCTGAGCCAACAGTTCCCAGATTATCAACAATGACAATAAAATTGCACTATGCCAAAGCTTCTGAAGTGATGAAAACGCTCACTTCGGGCAGTGGCTCGTTGCTTTCAGCAAATGGCAGTATGAGTTTTGATGATCGCAGTAACCTATTGATTATTAAAGATGAAAAAGCCGTATTAAACCAAATGAAACGCTTGGTTACGGAAATGGATAAGCCCATTGAACAGATCGCCATTGAAGCGCGCATTGTCACCATTAGTGATGAAAGTTTGAAAGAACTTGGCGTGCGTTGGGGAATTTTTACGCCAACAGATGCAAGCCATAAAGTAATGGGTAGCCTAAATGCGAACGGTTTTGCCAATATTACTGATAATCTCAACGTCAATTTCGCTACTACTAACACCCCCGCAGGATCGGTGGCATTGCAGATTGCCAAAATCAATGGAAGATTGCTTGATTTAGAATTAACCGCCTTGGAGCGAGAAAATAGCGTAGAAATTATCGCTAGCCCAAGTTTGCTTACCACTAATAAGAAAAGTGCGAGCATTAAGCAAGGGACGGAAATTCCTTATGTGGTGAATAATAATAAAAATGACAGCCAGAGCATTGAGTTTCGCGAAGCGGTGCTGGGGCTAGAAGTAACGCCACATTTATCCAAAAATAACGGCATTTTGTTGGATTTGGTGGTGAGCCAAAATGCCCCTGGTGGACGTGTGGCTTATGGCGAAAACGAAGTCATTGCTATTGATAAGCAAGAAATTAACACGCAAGTTTTTGCACAAGATGGAGAAACCATTGTGCTAGGTGGCATCTTCCACGATACCATTACCAAAGCCTTAGATAAAGTGCCTGTGCTAGGTGATATTCCAGTGATTAAACGTTTGTTTAGTAAGGAAGTAGAGCGCCATCAAAAACGGGAATTGGTGATTTTCGTCACACCGCATTTGATCAAAAAAGGGCAACAGGCAGAAAAACAAAGTGCGGTGAAAAATCCGCCAAAAAATCACCGCACTTCGTCATCTTCTAGCAAGATTTCGCACAAATCTGGTAAATAAATCTGCTTTGACGGTTGAAAAAGGTGGGCATTTATTGAGATAATCCCCATTATTTTTTGGGTGATCTTTTAGCAACCATATTTGATTTTGTGGTTGTCTTTTTATTTGTCGGAAAGATCAATTATTTTAAATTTTATTAAAGAAGAACAACGAAAAATGGCAGAGAAACGTAATATTTTCTTAGTAGGCCCAATGGGAGCAGGGAAAAGCACTATTGGTCGTCAATTAGCGCAAATGTTAGGAATGGATTTTATTGATACAGATGCGGAAATTGAACAACGTGCTGGCGCTGACATTAGCTGGATTTTTGATGTTGAAGGTGAAGAAGGCTTCCGCAAACGCGAAGAACGTATTATTAATGAATTAACACAAAAACAAGGCATTGTGCTTTCCACAGGCGGCGGTGCGGTGATGTCAAAAGAAAACCGCAATCACCTTTCTGCGCGTGGCATTGTGATCTATTTAGAAACCACAGTGGAAAAACAATTCCAACGTACTCAACGTGATAAAAAACGTCCATTATTGCAAGATGTGGAAGATCCGCGTCAAGTGCTAGAAGATCTATCAAAAATTCGTAATCCGCTTTATCAAGAAGTGGCGGATATTACCTTACCTACTGATGATCAAAGTGCCAAAGTAATGGCAAATCAAATTGTTGATTTAATTGAAAATATCAACGGCTAATTAAGCAAAAGGAAAAAATGATGTTGTGCGTAAATGTTGAATTAAAAGAACGCCGTTATCCTATTTATATCGGCGCAGGCCTGCTTTCTGATCCGAGTGTTTATCCCCTAAAATCAGGTGATAAAGTGATGATCGTGAGCAATCCAACTATTGCACAACATTATCTTGCGCAGGTAACGAAAACCTTGACGGAATTGGGTTGTCAGGTTGATCACCTGTTATTGCCTGATGGGGAACAATACAAAAATCTTGAGTCGCTTAATCTAATTTTTACCGCCTTATTAGAAAAAAATCACGGCCGCGATACCACCTTAATTGCTCTAGGTGGTGGTGTGATTGGTGATGTCGTGGGCTATGCCGCAGCCAGTTATCAACGTGGTGTGCGTTTTATCCAAATTCCAACTACCTTACTTGCACAAGTGGATTCTTCTGTGGGGGGGAAAACCGCCGTTAATCACCCTTTAGGTAAAAATATGATCGGGGCGTTTTATCAGCCTTGCACCGTGATTGTCGATACGCTCACCTTGAATACCTTGCCAAAACGCGAAGTCAATGCAGGCTTGGCGGAAGTGATTAAATATGGCGCGATTTTAGATTATCCTTTCTTTGAATGGCTAGAACAGCACATTGATGAATTGGTTGCCCTTGAACAAACGCCGTTGCAGCAATGTATCGCACGTTGTTGTCAAATTAAAGCGGACGTGGTGGCAAGAGATGAAACAGAAAAAGGTGATCGCGCATTGCTCAACTTAGGCCATACTTTTGGCCACGCCATTGAAACCCATTTAGGCTATGGGCAATGGCTACACGGTGAAGCGGTGGCCGCTGGCTCAATGATGGCGGCTGCGCTTTCTGAAATGTTAGGGGATTTATCGGTGCAAGATGTAGGGCGTTTAGAAAAGCTCTTTGCGCGTGCTAATTTGCCAACCCTTTCGCCAGATACAATGCAACCCGAAGATTATTTACCGCATATGATGCGCGATAAAAAAGTGCTAGCAGGCAAGTTACGCCTTGTGTTGTTAAAATCTCTTGGGCAAGCT
Organism: Avibacterium endocarditidis; assembly: GCF_965138825.1. Taxonomy (NCBI): domain Bacteria; kingdom Pseudomonadati; phylum Pseudomonadota; class Gammaproteobacteria; order Pasteurellales; family Pasteurellaceae; genus Avibacterium; species Avibacterium endocarditidis. The sequence continues at coordinate 73,679 of NZ_CBCSDH010000009.1, read as the reverse complement.
TATGTGGCAAGCGATAGCAACAAAGAGCTTGTTCTTGCAGCCATTGCACGTTGCACACAAACTGACTAATCTCAATGTATCCTGATGCGACAATTTTCCCACAACAAAAATACCGCCCTTTTCTAAAATGGGCGGGGGGAAAGTTTCGTCTTACGGATCAAATCAATAAATTATTTCCTAAGAAAAAACAATGTCTTATTGAACCTTTCGTGGGGGCAGGGGCAGTCTTTTTAAATAGCCAATTTGAACGTTATATTTTGGTGGATATTAATGCGGATTTGATCAATCTATTTAACACCGTTAAACAAGATGTCAATTTGTATATCGAAGCTGTGAAAACGGTCTTTTTTCACCCTGATGCGAATACACCAGACTATTATTACGCGCGGCGCGCTCAGTTTAATCAATCCACCAATAACTTTGAGCGTTCCGTACTGTTTTTGTATCTCAATCGTTTTGGCTTTAATGGCTTATGTCGTTACAACAGCAAAAATGAGTTTAACGTACCATTTGGACGCTATAAAACCCATTATTTCCCCGAAATTGAGCTACGCTATTTTGCCCATAAAGCACAAAGTGCGGTGTTTATTTGCGCAGATTTTCACGAAGCCTTTAAATTTGCTGATGAAAATTCGGTGATCTATTGCGATCCGCCTTATGCACCGCTCAAACAAGAAAGCAATTTCACCAGTTATGCTGGCAATGAATTTTCCTTAGATCATCAGCAAGCCTTGGCTGAATTGGCGCACCGCACCGCAAGGGAACGACAAATTCCGGTGTTAATTTCTAATCACGATACCAAGTTTACCCGTCAAATTTACCAAGGGGCGAAAATCAAACGCTTAAAAGTGCAACGCTCAATCAGCCAAGCTTCGCACAAGCGGATTAAGGTGAATGAGATGATCGCCAGCTTTCACGGGCAAAAACTCAACGTGGCTGAGTGATTAAGGCGGGATTGACTTTAAATTGAAGTTGCTGAATTTGCGGATTTAGGCCCTGCACTTTCGCCAAGAGATCTTTTTCTTTGAATAACAAACTTTGGCGCACCATCGCATTTGCTACTTCAATCACTAACGTGGTTTCGGAAAGATTGGCAACGCGATAAAAGCCTTTAAATTGATTGGGAAATAGGCGTTCTACTTGCTCGTTCAGCTGTTGTAACAAAATGCCTTTTTGCATAATTTTGCCTAGGCTGGAATTTTCTAGCACATCTTGTACGTTGGTTGGTTTACTGTATCGCATCGCTTGTTTTCGGCTTTTTTGCCCTAATATTACACATCAGAATAAGACATTGTAGTGATTTTCCGCTACAATAACAGCGAATTTTTAATTAAAAATAAGTTAGCGAATGATTTCATCTAAAAGCACACAGAATTTTTGGTCGCAATTACTACTTAGTATGATTGCGATCTTTGCCTTGCCTAATGCGCAAAGCGTGGAAAATGCTGGGCTTGCCTGTGAAAATTATTCCCGTGAACAACGTCAAATGCAACAGCTTGCTTGTCATCAGCTGGTTGCCCACAAACAAATTATTCAACAGCAACAAAAACCAAGCAAAAAAAGTTTTGTTGCACCGAAAATTCTCACTAAAAAAGCACCGCACTTTGTTTTTCCTGTACTCAGTGCCGCCACGCCGATCCGTGCTGGCCCTACGGCTTAGCCTTTCTTTCTAGTAAATACCTTTTAACTGATTTCAGCGACTGCTGAAATTGAATTTAACCTATTGATATAAAAGAAATAAAATTATGTTTAGAACTATTTTTACAAAAATTTTTGGTAGCCGCAATGATCGCATTCTGCGCCGTTTGAATAAACAAGTAATCAAAATTAACAAAATGGAGCCGGAGTTTGAAGCCTTAAGCGATGAACAGTTGCAAGGCAAAACAGCAGAATTTCGTGAGCGCTTAAAAAACGGCGAAAGCCTACAAAGCTTATTGCCAGAAGCCTTTGCCACCGTACGTGAAGCGAGTAAGCGTGTACTCGGTATGCGCCATTTTGATGTGCAGCTCATTGGCGGTATGGTGCTGAATAATCGTTGCATCGCAGAAATGCGCACAGGGGAAGGGAAAACCCTTACTGCAACCTTGCCTTGCTATCTTAATGCTTTAACAGGAAAAGGCGTTCACGTTGTTACGGTGAATGATTACCTTGCGCGCCGCGATGCGGAAACTAACCGCCCATTATTTGAATTTTTAGGAATGACCGTTGGGGTAAACGTGCCGGGTTTGCCAGCGGAAGAAAAACGTGCTGCCTATGCTGCGGATATTACCTATGCCACTAACAGTGAATTAGGCTTTGATTATTTGCGTGATAATTTAGCTCATTCAGCACAAGATCGCTTCCAAAAAGAGCTTTATTATGCTTTGGTCGATGAAGTGGATTCTATTTTGATTGATGAAGCACGTACACCGTTGATCATTTCTGGGCCTGCGGAAGACAGTTCAGAACTTTATATTGCCATTGATAAATTGATTCCTCATTTAATCAAACAAGATAAAGAAGACACCGAAGAATACCAAGGTGATGGCGATTACACTTTAGATCTGAAAAGCAAACAGGCGTATCTCACAGAACGTGGGCAAGAAAAAATCGAGCAATGGCTGATCGATCAAGGCCTGATGCAAGAAACCGAATCTCTGTATTCCCCTGCTAAAGTCACGTTGTTACATCACGTTTATGCCGCATTGCGCGCTCATACATTGTTTGAACGTGATGTGGATTACATCGTAAAAGATGGTGAAATTATCATTGTTGATGAACATACAGGGCGTACAATGGCAGGCCGCCGTTGGTCAGAAGGTTTACACCAAGCCATTGAAGCAAAAGAAGGTGTACCAATCCAAAATGAAAACCAAACGGTCGCTTCTATCACTTACCAAAACTATTTCCGTCTTTATGAAAAATTAGCCGGAATGACAGGAACAGCGGACACCGAAGCCTTTGAATTCCAACAAATTTATGGTTTGGAAACCATTGTGATCCCAACTAATCGCCCAATGATTCGCGATGATCGCACAGATTTAATGTTTGAAAATGAACAATACAAATTTGCTGCGATTATTGAAGAAATTAAGGATTGTATTGCGCGCAACCAACCCGTGTTGGTGGGAACGGCGTCTATTGAAAAATCGGAATTGTTATCTGATGCTTTAACCAAAGCTGGCATTAAACATAGCGTATTAAACGCAAAATTCCACGCCCAAGAAGCGGAAATTATTGCTAATGCAGGTTATCCGGGGGCCGTAACCATTGCCACCAATATGGCAGGACGTGGTACAGATATTGTGCTTGGCGGTAACTGGAAAGCTGAAGTGGCAAAATTGGATAACCCAACAGAAGCGCAAATTGAAGAAATCAAAGCCAAATGGCAAGAACGCCACGATATTGTAAAACAAGCGGGTGGCTTGCATATTATTGGTACGGAACGCCACGAGTCACGCCGTATTGATAACCAGTTGCGTGGACGTTCAGGCCGCCAAGGTGACCCAGGTTCATCACGTTTTTACTTATCCTTAGACGATGCGTTAATGCGTATTTACTTAAACGAAGGTAAGCTCAATATGATGCGCAAAGCCTTCAGCACACCAGGTGAAGCAATGGAATCGAAATTGCTCACGAAAGTGATCGCTTCTGCGCAAGCAAAAGTTGAAGCGCATAACTTTGACGGTCGTAAAAATCTATTAGAATTTGATGACGTTGCCAACGATCAACGCCACGCGATTTATCAACAACGTAATGAGCTGTTGGATAACGAAAACATCGCTGACACCATTGAAGTGATCCGCCAAGATGTCTTCAACAGCGTGATTGATCAATATATTCCACCAAATTCCTTAGAAGAAATGTGGGATATTCCAGGGCTAGAACAGCGTTTAAGACAAGATTTCGCTTTAGACTTACCAATCAGCCAATGGTTGGAAGAAAATAATGCCTTGCACGAAGAAACCTTGCGCGAACGTATTATTGACGCAGCCGTTGCAGAATATAAACGTAAAGAAGAATTGGTTGGCTCAGAGTCAATGCGTCATTTTGAAAAAGGCGTAATGCTGCAAACCCTTGATGAACTTTGGAAAGAACATTTATCTGCAATGGATCACCTACGCCGTGGTATTCACTTGCGTGGCTATGCGCAAAAAGATCCAAAACAAGAATATAAAAAAGAATCTTTCCAAATGTTCACGGATATGCTTGATTCCTTGAAATTAAGTGTGATTACCACCTTAAGCCGAGTTCAAATTCGTACTCAAGAAGAAATTGAGCAAGCGGAGAAATTGCAGCAAGAAATGGCCGCGCGTGAGCAAGCAAAAATGCAATATAACACCGCTGATGATCAGCAAGCTCAAGGAGAGCAAGCACCATTGCCACCATCAGATCGTAAGATTGGGCGTAATGAACCTTGCCCTTGCGGTTCTGGTAAGAAATATAAACATTGCCACGGCAATCGCGCGGCGAAATATAGTTAATCCATAAAACATAAAGTGCGGTGAAAAATTTTTGATTTTTTTACCGCACTTTATAGAGAGTCTGTTTATCATTCATAGCTCAAATGCAAAATGAATGATCAACAGACCCTAAGGAGAAAAAATGGCGAAACCCATTATTCAAGTAGCAGCAGGCATTATTCGTAATGAATTTGGGCAGATTTATCTCACTCAACGTCTTGAGGGACAAGATTTTGCCCAAGCCCTAGAATTCCCCGGTGGAAAAGTTGATAAAGGTGAAACACCCGAACAAGCTCTTGCTAGAGAGCTAGAAGAAGAAATTGGTATTCATATTCTCAACGCCAGCTTATTTGAGCGTTTTACCTTTGAATATCCGTCCAAGATCATTCAATTTTCTTTTTACCTTGTAGAACAATGGGTGGGTGAACCATTTGGACGAGAAGGGCAAGAGGGAATGTGGATTGCGCAATCTGAACTTGATGCCAGCCAATTTCCCCCAGCGAACAGCAAACTTATTCAACGCTTATTGGCTGAAAATGCATAATTTATCGATAACAAAAAAAGCATTATGTGGGCAACATAATGCTTTTTCATTTCACTCCTTAACAACAAATATCCTGAACTACAAATTGCAATGAATGGCGTTCGTGTAAGCGGAATTTTCGCTGTTTCAAACGTTTTAATCTTAAAGCTCGCACTTGTGATAAACGGAAGAGTTTAGTGTTGTTTTTCTTCAAAAATGTTTTTCTTTTTACTGCCATAATATCCTCTATTTTCTATCAAAATTCACAGCCTAAGGGAAACCCCTAAATTATTTGCTGCGTTGTGGTAAAGGTTGGTTTTGTTCTTCTTGGTTTTGCTGTACGCGGTGATAATTCACAATGCTGTTCATATATCGGCGAATATTTTCCACATATTGGAACGCCTCATAACCTCGCGCATAGCCATATTTTAAATTTGTGTAGTAACGTTTTTCTGCCAGTAAGGGAAGATTTTTCTTCACATCAAGCCAGTTATCAGGATCACCGCCAAGGCTTTTCGTTAAACGGCGCACATCAAGTAAATGCCCTAGTCCCATATTATAAGCACATAAGGCAAACCAAATGCGATCTTCTTGGCGAATGGTATTTGGCATTTGCGCAAGTAATAAATGCAAATATTCTGCCCCCGCTTTAATGCTTTGCTCCGCATCTAAACGATTGTTGATTTTCATTCGCTCCGCTGTCGCCTTAGTAAGCATCATCATTCCGCGCACCCCTGTTGGCGAAGTGGCTTCTGGGTTCCAATGTGATTCTTGATAAGCAATAGCAGCTAACAAGCGCCAATCCAAATCCCCTTTATACTTATCAAAAAGATAGGCATATTTCGGTAAAATTGTTTCTATCGCGTTTAAATAAGAACGAGTGTCCACATAATCAAACTGCGCAAGATGATTAAAATATTTTTCTTCAATGCGTGCAATAAGCCCTGTTTCAATGACATTATTCATAAAATCAAGCAAGGCGGCTTGCAGTTCGTTATAAGTGTTATTCGCCAGATACCAATGAATGGTTGCTTCATCAGTAACATCAAAGGCAACCGCAAGCTGTGGCTTAATTTGTTGGGTAATGGAAATATCTATTGAGTTAGCAATGGTGTAATCTATTTTACTTTCCGCAACTTGCAGCAATAATTCTTCTTGGCTTTGATCTACTGTCGTCCATTGCAAATCAGGATATTGCTCTTTAAAACGGTTAAGCAATATATTAAGCTCCGAGCCTTTCGCCACCACTAAGCGACCATTTAATCTTGCTAGCGAATTCGGGCGATTTTCTCCTTTACGGTAAACCAGTTGCCACGAGGCAGAAGAATACGCCGGTCCAAGCTGAAACTGTTCTAATTTTTCAGGCTGATAAAGCAAATTCGCTGCGGCTAAATCAATTTGATGAGCGGATAACGCAGAAAACAGTGCTTGAACGCTATCCATTGGGCGAATATCCAATTCTACATTTAAATAATCGGCAAAGGCTTTCGTCAGTTCATATTCAAACCCCGTTGCGCCTTCCGAACCAATGAAATAAGAAATAGGATTATTCAGTGTGCCAACAATCAGTTTGCCTTTGGTTTGCACCATTGCATAAGGGTTATCTTCCGATTGCATTATGCGCTGCCACGGGAACACCATATCAATGGCCCATAATAATAAGGCAACGGCACTCACTATGCGTAAAAATAAACCTTTCAATCTCGCTCTACTCTATCATCACAACACATTTTATGTGTTTGGTTAAATTTAAAAGTGCGGTAAAAAATCATTAAATTTTGTACCGCACTTATCAAATTAAATGAAAAATAAATTATGCCACTTTCGCCATTTCAAATTCGATCAACATCATTAAAATATGGATCACTTTGATGTGGATTTCTTGAATGCGATCGGCATAACGGAAATGTGGCACGCGAATTTCTACATCAGCAAGCCCTGCCATTTGTCCGCCGTCTTTGCCTGTCATTGCGATGACTTTCATTCCTTTGTCTTTCGCGGCTTTAATGGCGTTTAAAATATTTTTGGAATTGCCTGAAGTGGATAAGCCAAACAGTACATCGCCTTTTTGCCCTACTGCTTCAATATAGCGAGAGAACACATAATCATAGCCAAAATCATTACTCACGCAGCTTAAATGGCTGACATCAGAAATAGCAATGGCTGGATAACCAGGGCGGTTTTCGCGATAGCGCCCAGTGAGTTCTTCGGCAAAGTGCATTGCATCACAATGGGATCCACCATTACCGCACGAAAGCACTTTTCCGCCTTGTTTAAAGCTATCCGCAATTAACAATGCAGCTTGTTGAATTAATTCGATATTTTTTTCATCATTGACGAATTTATTAAGCACGTCCTGCGCTTCGTTCAGCTCGGCTTTAATTTGATCTAAGTACATTTTGTTCTCCTTTTGAGATAACGCATTAAAGTTAAAATGGCGTTAATCTATCACGATTTTGCCATTAATTCATTATATTTCCGTGCCTAGGGTTGTAACGCTTGAAGCAATTCTGTAACAAAATCCAACCGCACTTTATTATCGGTTAAATCACGCTGAAACCTAAATTTTGTTGGGCCGTCAAAGCGATACACCGCAGGGGATTGCTGAATAAGCTGCAAGAATTTTGTTGGGTCAAGGCTTGCTTGAGGGGAAAACTCAATAAAGCCACCTTGTGCCGTTGCTTCAATGCGAATGATCTGCAATGGCTTGGCTTGCAAACGCAGTTGAGCAATTTGTAATAAATTCTTGGCTGGCTGTGGCAATAACCCGAAGCGGTCGATAAGCTCCACTTTTAATTCATCAAGCTCTTGCGTATTTTCTGCCCCTGCAATGCGTTTATAAAAACCAAGACGCATATTTACATCGCCTAGGTAGTCATCTGGCAGTAAGGCGGGAATACGCAAATCAATTTCAACTTGGCGCTGGGTGAGTTCATCAAGAGAAGGTTCACACCCCTCTTTCAGTGCATTTACCGCACTTTCTAGCAGATCCATATATAACGAAAAACCAATGCTTTCAATTTGTCCACTTTGCTCATCACCAAGCAATTCCCCTGCACCGCGAATTTCTAAATCTTGCGTTGCCAACATAAAGCCTGCGCCAAGATTATCCAGACTTTCCAAGGCTTCAAGGCGTTTCAAGGCATCTTTTGTCATTGCTTTTGGTGGCGGTGTGAGCAAATAGGCATAGGCTTGATGATGCGAACGCCCCACTCGCCCACGCAGTTGGTGTAATTGTGCTAAACCAAAGCGATCCGCACGTTCAATGATGATGGTGTTCGCCGTTGGCACATCAATCCCTGTTTCAATAATGGTGGAACAAACTAGCACGTTATAACGCTGATGATAAAAATCGGACATCACACGTTCCAATTCACGCTCTCGCATTTGCCCGTGGCCAATCACTATGCGTGCTTCAGGCACAAGTGCGGCAAGATTTTCCGCACAATTTTCAATGCTCGCCACATCATTATGCAAATAATAAACTTGTCCGCCACGCAGAATTTCACGCAAAATTGCTTCACGAATAATTAAATCATCAGCCTGTCGCACAAAAGTTTTAATGGTTAAACGGCGCGCAGGTGGCGTGGAGATAATAGAAAGATCACGAATACCATTCATCGCCATATTTAAGGTGCGTGGAATTGGCGTTGCCGTCAGGGTGAGAATATCCACATTGGCACGCAGTTGCTTGATTTTTTCTTTTTGACGCACGCCGAAACGATGCTCTTCATCAATAATCAGCAAGCCGAGATCCTTAAATTTCACTTCTGGCTGAATCAGTTTGTGCGTGCCGATTAGAATATCAATCTTGCCTTCCGCTAAATCAGCAAGCAGGACTTTTTGCTCTTTCGCTGTTTTAAAGCGCGAAAGCACTTCCACATTCACTGGCAAGTTGGCAAAGCGATCTTTAAAGTTCTCGTAATGTTGCTGAGCAAGAAGCGTGGTCGGCACAAGCACGGCTACTTGTTTATGGTTCATCACCGCCAAAAAGGCAGCACGCATTGCTACTTCTGTTTTACCAAATCCCACATCACCACAAACTAAACGATCCATCGCTTTCGGTTGCGTCATATCAGAAATTACCGCATTGATTGCCGTCATTTGATCCAAAGTTTCTTCAAAAGGGAAAGTGGCTGAAAACTGCATAAACTCATCACGATCATAATGAAAGGCAAAGCCTTTTTGCGCTTCGCGGCGCGCGTACACATCAAGCAATTCAGCGGCGACATCACGAATTTTCTCCGCTGCTTTCTGGCGGCTTTTCGCCCAAGCATCACTGCCTAATTTATGCAATGGCGCAGTTTCTTCCGAGCCACCTACATAACGACTAATCAAATGCAGTGAGGTTACCGGCACATAAAGCTTGGAATCATTAGCATATTGCAGCAGTAAAAATTCCGATTTTATCCCTGCATTTTCTAGCGTCACCAAGCCTGCATAACGCCCTACCCCGTGATCTAAATGCACCACAGGCTGACCAATTTTAAGCTCCGCTAAATGGCGAATTAAGGTATCTGGATTAACCGATTTTTGTCGATCTCGGCTGCGTTGTTGCACACGCTCGCCCAGCAATTCCGTTTCCGTAATCAACGCAAGAGAAGCCTTGCTTTTATCCACAATAAAACCACGATCTTGGCTACAAATCAGCAAACTTTGCTTTTCTTGCAAATCGGAAAGATGTGCAATTTGTTTTGGTCTTAATTTCAGCGGATTGAGCAAATCAAGCAAGGTTTCGCGCCGCCCTTCTGTTTCCACACAAAAGACAATATCGCCATTAAACTGCGCCATAAATTGTTGCAAAGGTAAGAGCGGTTCTTTTTGTTGTAATTTTAGGCTTAAGTCTGGCAAGGCTTGCACAGGCAAGTTTTGCTGACGCACAGAAGCACGCGCCACTTTCTCCGCTTTCAAGGTGATTTTAGGAAAATGTTTGAGCTGATGATTAATTTGGTCAATGGGCAACCAAAGCTGATCTGGCGGTAATAAAGGGCGCATTGGATCAACACGGCGGCTTTCATAACGCTGTTCACAATCTTGATAAAAACGCTCACCTTGTTGCTGATTGCTCTCAAAATCTACAAATAATGTCTGTTCAGGCAAATAATCAAATAAGGTGGCCATTTGTTCAAAAAACAACGGCTGCCAATACTCAATCCCTGCTGCCAGCGTGCCTTTGCTCACCTGTTGATAAATATGCTCAGGATCACGGCGAATTTCGCCAAAGGTTTCACGGAATTTGGTGCGGAAAAATTCAATGCCTTTGTGATCAGTGGGGAACTCTTGGGCGGGCAACAACCGAATTGAGGGAATTTCCTCCAGCGTGCGTTGCGTATCCACATCAAAAGTACGAATGCTATCAATCTCATCATCAAAAAAATCTAAACGAAAAGGCACCGCACTTCCCATTGGAAACAGATCGAGCAACGCCCCACGTAGTGCATATTCCCCGTGTTCCAGCACCTGTTCCACCGCACGATAACCCGCATTTTCTAACTTCAAACGAAAATCGTTAATCACAATGCGATCGCCTTTTTTAATCAACAACACATTGTGCTGCAAATACTCAGGCGGGCAAATTTTTTGCATTAACGTGCTGATCGGCAAAATAAAAATACCGTTTTTTGCATTTTGCAAATGGAATAACGCACTGAGCCGTGAAGAAATAATGTCTTGATGCGGCGAAAAGCTGTCATAAGGCAAGGTTTCCCAATCTGGGAAAAAGGTAACAGGCTGCGAAACGAATTCCGCCAAAACTTTCGATAAACGCACCGCACTTCGCGTATCTGGCGTTACCACTACGGTAAGCCCTTGGTGGCTTTGGGCAATTTCGGCAAGGGCTAAGGTATCGCTACCTGCAATAACATTGGCTAAAATTTTGTGATCATTGGCTTGTGTTGGGATATTCAAATCAAAATACATCATAAGGCTAAGTGCGGTGCTTTTTTCATCTATTTTTACGGATTAAAATTGTGCCTAGTTTAGCGGAAATCCCCAAACTTGCAAAGAAAAACACTGTTTTTTTACACAGTACCAAAACTCAAACAATCCACCGCTCACTTTGACTGCCCCTATTTTAACCAGTTAAGCACCAAGGGCAGAAAAACGCTTGACGAAAGCCGATGAAATCTTTATATTCAGCCACTACTTCCTGATGGTGAGATGTCCGAGTGGTTGAAGGAGCACGCCTGGAAAGCGTGTATGTGCGAAAGTGCATCGGGGGTTCGAATCCCCCTCTCACCGCCATTCCATACTTTAAAATTTCCTTTTTCTTTTCAATTAAGTAAACGTATTTTTATCGTAAAAAAGGATTTATTCTTTAAAATAAATCCTTTAAGTCATTTGTAGTCAATAATGCTTAACCTTCAACTCCCTCAAACAATGCGGTGCTTAAATAACGCTCTGCGGCGGAAGGGAGAATGGCGACAATCAGTTTATCGGCAAATTCGGGTAATTTAGCAAGGCGATCGGCCGCTGCTACTGCCGCACCTGATGAAATGCCAGCTAGAATCCCTTCTTCCGCCATTAAACGGCGCGCGGTGGCAATGGCGGTTTCGCTATCCACGCGTTCTACGCGATCGATTAAGGAAAGATCGAGATTTTTTGGGATAAATCCTGCGCCGATGCCTTGAATTTTATGCGGACCGGGTTTCACTTCTTCGCCATTTAAGGTTTGTGTGATCACAGGGCTTTCTTCTGGCTCAACAGCAACAGAAAGAATTTGTTTGCCTTTATCAAGTTTGATCGCACGAGAGATCCCTGTGATGGTGCCGCCTGTTCCCACTCCAGCGACCAACACGTCAATTTTGCCGTCCGTATCATTCCAAATTTCCAAGCCCGTGGTTTGGCGGTGAATCTCTGGGTTGGCGGGATTTTCAAATTGTTTCAGCATTACATAACGGTTTGGATCGCTTGCCACAATTTCTTCCGCTTTTGCAATGGCACCTTTCATTCCTTTCGCCCCTTCGGTTAGCACAAGATTAACGCCCAAGCCTCTTAATAAGCGTTTGCGCTCAGAACTCATTGTTTCTGGCATTGTGAGCGTTAATTTATAACCGCGAGCGGCCGCCACATAGGCTAAGGCGATCCCTGTGTTACCGCTAGTGGCATCAACAATTTCTTTGTCTTTGGTGAGAATACCGTCTTTTTCCGCTTGCCAGATCATATTCGCACCAATACGGCATTTCACGCTAAAACTTGGGTTACGCCCTTCGATTTTCACTACAAGATTGCCATTGTTGCCAAAATGTTTAAGGCGGACTAAAGGTGTGCGTCCAATGGAATAAGAATTATCGCTATAAATTGTCATTGTGTTCACCTGTTTAATTTGAATTAAAAGTGCGGTCATTTTTAGCATAGTTTTTCAGCAATAAAAAATAGCCGTTTGCTATATTTTATAACTAACGGCTATTTAGGCTTTAATTTCAACTATTTAATAAAGCGATCTGAGTGATTTTTTAACGCATCTCGCTGATTATTGACAATTTTCGCGCGACTATTTTGTGTTGATTTGTGATGCGGTCTAAATTCAAATAAGGCGTTATCGCGATATTTTTCCACCCACATTGCCGTTGCCCCGCATACTGCCACAGGAATAATCACCAAATTGATGATTGGCACAAAGGTACAAAAGGTAATTAAGCTGCCAAAGGTTAAACTTAGCGTGCGTGTTTCGCCCAATTCATTACGCATAATATGGAAAGGAATTTTGTGGTTATCAAAAGGGTAATCGCAATATTGGATCGCCATCATCCACGCGGAAAATAAAAAGGTCAGCACAGGGACGATAGATTGCCCTAATACAGGAATAAAACTTAGTAAAAACAAGGCGATAAGTTTTGGTAGGCTATACCATAATTTTTGCCATTCACGCCCTAACATTCGTGGAATATCTTTGATGAAATCCATTGTACTCATTTCAATCAGATTTTCACCGGTGAGCATTTGCTCCACTTTTTCTGCGAGCAAGCCGTTGAAAGGGGCGGCAATAAAGCCTGAAAGGGTGGTAAAGGCAAAATAAAATAGGGTTAAAAGCATAAAAATGGATAACGCAAGCAAAATGCCACTTAACCACGCTAACCAATCGGGAACATAGCTGATCAGGCTATCAATTAGCCCGCCAATATTGCTCATAAACAGCCAAAACAGCCCCGAAAGCAATAAAATATTGAGCAAAATTGGCATAATCACGAAACGTCTTAAGCCTTTTTGTGTAATCAAATGCCAGCCCATCACAAAATAGTGAAAACCTTGTTTAAGTTCCTTTGCTTGCAACATCAATTTTCCTAATAAATCTCTCTAATCAAATAAAAATGCGGTTTAGCATACAAAGTGCGGTGAAAAAAATCAATTTTTGCATATCACCGAATTTGCAAAATATGGTAAGCTATCAACCAATTTGTGCCGCCCTTTGGTTTAAAGTTGGGAGAAGACAAGTAATGGATTTGAATACTATTTTGATTATTTTAGGCGTCATCGCCTTGATCGCTTTAGTGGTTCACGGAATATGGTCGAACCGCCGTGAAAAATCACAAATTTTTGAAAATGGCAAAACATTTAGCAAAGATTATCGCGTTCGCCAACCACAAGAAAATCTTGATCAGCAGGCTCAAAATGAAAATGCCGCACAAGCTGTGCCAGAAAGCCTTCAGCCAGCTCAACAGCATTTAGATTTTGGTGCGGAACAACATACATTTTCTACGCCTCGAAGAGAAGAACCCCAAAATGTGGAGCAGGCGGTTAATCAAATTAAAATTAGTTTGCCAAATGAGTCTGAACCTATTCAAGCCAATGTTGAACCCGTTGCGAATTATCAAACACCACAAAATTTGGCAACGGCAACTATCTCTGAAATTGAAGCGACAATTAACGCAGATGAAGGAATTCACGCAGAACACAAATTATCTGAAGTGCTAGCCAGTGCGCCAGAAACGCAGATTCAAATTGAACGTGAACGCCCAACCGTAGAATTTGAAGAAGTGGCAGAAAGCACACCTGCTCAACAGACCGAAGAACAGCAAACAAGCCAAGCCCAAGATTTCTTGATGCTTTATGTGGTATCACCAGAAAACCGCGATTTTAACGGCACTGATTTAGCCAGAGTGCTTGATGATCTTGGTTTTATTTTTGGTCATCAACAAATTTACCACCGCCATTTGGATCTCAGTGTGGCAAGCCCTGTGTTATTCAGTGCAGCGAATATTCAACAGCCCGGTACGTTCGATCCAAACAATATGGCAGATTTCTACACCGTAGGCATCGCATTATTTATGCAACTGCCGTCCCACGGTAACGATCTTGTTAATTTACGAATGATGATCCGTGCCGCCAAAACCCTTGCCGAAGAACTGGGTGGCTTTGTGCTAACGGATCAGCAAGAAATTTTTGATGACAATGCGGAAAAAGCCTATTTGGCTAAAGTGAGTGCTTAAAAAGACAGAAAAAAGCACCGCACTTTCTTTTATCGCAACTGGCGGGCCACTGTGTCCGCCTTAATTATTTGTACAAGTGCCAATTTTTAACGAAAAAGTGCGGTGATTTTTTAGAAGGAATTAATGATGACAGAACAACCCCTTGCCCAGCAAATTGAACAATTACGCCAAACCTTGCGCTATCACGAATATCAGTATCACGTTTTGGACGAGCCAAAAATTCCCGATGCAGAATATGACCGTCTATTTCACCAGTTAAAAGCCTTGGAGCAGGCTCATCCTGAATTTGCCGACAGCCACTCGCCTACTCAACGTGTGGGGGCAAAACCCCTTGCCGGCTTTGCGCAAGTAACCCACGAAATTCCAATGCTTTCCTTGGATAATGCCTTTTCTGATGAAGAATTTAATGCTTTCGTGAAACGTATCCAAGATCGCTTAGGCGTGTTGCCTGACCCACTCACTTTCTGTTGTGAGCCGAAATTAGACGGTTTAGCGGTGAGTATTTTGTATGAAAATGGTGTGCTAACCCAAGCGGCAACCCGTGGTGATGGCACAACAGGCGAGGACATCACTGCCAATATTCGCACCATTCGCAATATTCCATTACAGCTTTTAACCGACAATCCGCCCGCACGTTTAGAGGTGCGCGGTGAAGTGTTTATGCCACAAGCTGGCTTTGAAAAGCTCAATGAAATGGCGCTCGCCAAAGGGGAGAAAACCTTTGCCAACCCACGCAATGCGGCGGCTGGCTCATTGCGTCAGCTTGATCCCAAAATCACCCGCCAACGCCCATTAATGCTCAATGCCTATGGCATTGGCGTGGCAGAAGGCGTGCAGTTACCCGATACCCATATTGCTCGCTTGCAATGGCTGAAATCCATCGGTATTCCGGTTAATAAAGAAATTGAGCTATGTAATGGCGTGGAAAATGTGCTGAAATTCTACCGCACTATGGCAGAAAAACGTCCGCATTTAGGCTATGACATTGACGGCACAGTGCTGAAAATTAACGACATTGCCTTGCAAGAACAACTTGGTTTTATTTCCAAAGCACCACGTTGGGCCATCGCCTATAAATTCCCTGCACAAGAAGAACTCACCGTGCTAAACGATGTGGAATTTCAGGTAGGCAGAACAGGCGCAATTACGCCAGTGGCAAAACTTGAACCTGTGTTTGTGGCAGGCGTAACCGTAAGCAACGCCACCTTGCATAACGGCGATGAGATCGAACGTTTGAATATCGCCATTGGCGACACCGTGATTATCCGCCGTGCTGGGGACGTTATCCCACAAATTATTGGCGTAGTGGCAGATCGCCGCCCTGCCAATGCAAAACCGATTATTTTCCCTACGCATTGTCCTGTGTGTGGTTCGGTGATTGTGCGTATTGAGGGCGAAGCCGTTGCGCGTTGTACCGGTGGCTTGTTCTGTGAAGCACAGCGCAAAGAAGCGCTTAAACATTTTGTTTCGCGTAAAGCGATGGATATTGATGGCGTGGGTGCAAAACTCATTGAGCAACTGGTAGATCGCGAACTCATTCACACCCCAGCGGATCTGTTTAAATTAGACGAAGTTACCTTAATGCGCTTAGAGCGAATGGGGCCGAAATCCGCCGAAAATGCGTTAAACAGCTTAGAAAAAGCAAAGAAAACCACCCTTGCTCGTTTTATCTTTGCGCTTGGTATTCGAGATGTGGGCGAAGCAACGGCGCTCAATTTAGCCAATCATTTTAAAAATTTAGATGCAGTGAAAAATGCGACTATTGAACAACTGCAAGAAGTGCCTGATGTGGGCGAAGTGGTGGCAAATCGTATTTTCGTATTTTGGCGTGAACCGCATAATGTGGACGTGGTAAACGATCTGATCAGCCAAGGTGTACATTGGGACGATGTGCAAGTGCAGGAAGTAGGTGAAAATCCACTAAAAGGTAAAACCGTGGTACTCACCGGCACGCTGACCCAAATGGCACGCAACGATGCCAAAGCCTTATTGCAACAGCTCGGCAGTAAAGTTACCGGCAGCGTTTCCGCCAAAACCGATTATTTAATCGCGGGCGATAACGCAGGCTCGAAACTCAACAAAGCCCTTGAATTAGGCGTGAAAATTTTAACCGAAGAAGAATTTCTGGCAATCGCCAATTCTATGTAATTATGTTGCAAATAAAAGAGCGGTGAAAAATCTTGAAATTTTCCACCGCTCTTTTTATTTATAACATCAATGTCTTACAGAATAAAACGACTTAAATCTTCGTTTTCTACCACTTCGCCGAGGGCATCTGCAACGTAAGCGCCATCAATGGTAACTTGTTCGCCGTTCATATCGCTGGCGTTGAAGGAAATTTTATCCATTAAACGCTCCATTACCGTATGCAAACGGCGCGCGCCGATGTTTTCAGTTTTCTCATTGACACGGAAAGCGGCTTCAGCAATTTTCTTAATTGCATCTTGGGTGAAAGTAATATTCACGCCTTCTGTTGCCATTAAGGCTTTGTACTGCTCGGTTAAAGAGGCGTTTGGCTCAGTAAGGATTCTCTCAAAATCTTCCGCGGTGAGAGCGGAAAGTTCAACGCGAATTGGCAAACGCCCTTGTAATTCAGGAATTAAATCAGAAGGACGCGCCACTTGGAATGCACCTGAGGCAATAAACAAGATATGATCGGTTTTCACCATTCCGTGTTTAGTACTAACGGTTGAACCTTCCACTAATGGCAATAAATCACGTTGCACGCCCTCGCGTGAAACATCAGCACCACTGTATTCGCCTTTTTTACAGATTTTGTCAATCTCATCAATAAAGACAATGCCGTTTTGCTCTACTGCATCAATAGCTTTTTGTTTAAGTTCTTCAGGATTAATTAATTTCGCTGCTTCATCATCAACTAAGGCTTTGAGCGCATCTTTAATTTTCATTTTGCGGGTTTTGGTTTTGCCACTAGAAAGATTTTGGAACATTGACTGCAACTGGCTCGTCATTTCTTCCATTCCCGGTGGTGCCATAATTTCCACGCCCATTGATGGGGCGGCTACATCAATATCAATTTCGCGATCATCAAGTTGTCCTTCACGCAATTTTTTGCGAAACACTTGACGAGTGCTGCTATTGGTATCGTGATTTTCCACTTCACCCCATTGATTTTTAGCTGGTGGCAATAAGGCATCTAAAATGCGATCTTCTGCGGCTTCTTCCGCACGGAAACGATTCTTTTCAATTTCCGTTTGGCGCACTAATTTCATCGCACTATCGGTTAAATCACGAATAATGGAATCCACCTCTTTACCCACATAACCCACTTCGGTAAATTTGGTGGCTTCCACTTTGATGAAAGGTGCATTGGCTAATTTCGCTAAACGGCGCGCAATTTCTGTTTTACCCACCCCAGTCGGCCCGATCATTAAGATATTTTTAGGGGTAACTTCATGGCGTAATGGCTCTTGTAATTGCATTCTACGCCAGCGGTTACGCAGGGCGATAGCCACCGCTCTTTTTGCATCGGCCTGACCGATAATATGTTGATCTAATTCAGAAACAATTTCACGAGGTGTCATTTCAGACATAATGTAATCCTTTTTTCTAAACCATTTATACAAAATAAATGGGATTAATGTGATGTTAATTTTAACACGATAACACCACCTACAATCATCATTGCCCCTAATGCTCGCCAAAATGTGAGTGCATCATCATAAAACAGCACGCCAACAATAAAAGCACCAGCAGCACCAATTCCTGTCCATACGGCATAGGCGGTTCCCATTGGTATGGTTCGCTGTGCAAGGTAAAGCAATGTGCCACTGCCGATCATAAAAATAATCGCAAGCAGTGATCCCAACAGTGCCTTGTTAGGCTGGGTGGCAATTTTCAAGCCAATTGGCCAGCCAATTTCACGCAAGCCTGCACAAACTAAATAAATCCAAGCTATTTTAAATCTACGCGTTATGGCAATTCTTCAATGGTGAAATTTGTGTTGGTATAAACGCAAATATCCCCTGCAATTTTGAGTGATTTTTCTACGATTTCACGGGCTGAAAGATCAGTATTTTGCACTAACGCGCGTGCCGCAGACATTGCATAGTTGCCGCCCGAACCAATGGCCAAAATTTGATCTTCTTCAGGCTGTACCACATCACCAATTCCGGTAATGATCAGGCTTTCTTTCTCATCTGCCACAATCAACATTGCTTCAAGTTTACGCAACGCACGATCGGTACGCCAATCTTTAGCTAATTCCACCGCACTTTTAAGCAAATGCCCTTGGTGCATTTCCAGCTTACGTTCAAATAATTCAAACAGAGTGAACGCATCTGCGGTGCCGCCAGCAAAACCAGCCAACACTTTATTGTTATATAAACGGCGCACCTTGCGCGCATTACCTTTCATTACTGTGTTGCCAAGGGAAACCTGACCGTCTCCGCCCACAACCACCTTGCCATTACGGCGTACACTTACGATCGTTGTCATAGAAGTTCCTTTTATTTTGGATAAAAATTTATCAGAGATATGGGGATAAAAAAGACAATTTCAAGTAGAAATAAGCAGATTATTTTTTGATAACCAAATTGTGCCGTTCATTTAGAGTAAAAACAGCGGAAAAAATCGCCTTTAATGGCTTAATTTTGCTCCAAATTAGGCAAGAAAAATGCCTGCAAGAAAAGCGATAAACACGCCCATTCCCACATAATTATTATTTAAAAAGGCTTTGAAACAGTCTTCACGGCGGCGATGGCGAGTGAGTTTACATTGATAAACGAAAAGCAATGCGGTAAGTGCAAGTAAAATAAAATAACTATAATGCAAATGGGATTGGTAACCGATGAGAACGAGCAATCCTAGGGCAATAAATTGCAATAAGGCGATGATTTTATTGTCATATTGCGCAAACAAAATGGCGGTGGATTTCACCCCGATGCGCAAATCATCATCACGATCCACCATCGCATACTGCGTGTCATAAGCCACTGTCCAGGCTAAATTCGCCACAAATAGCAGCCAACATTCTAAGGGCAGTTGTGCGATTAACGCTCCATAAGCCATAGGAATAGACCAACCAAAGGCCGCGCCTAAGAAAAATTGCGGAAGGTGGGTATAGCGTTTCATAAAGGGATAAATAAAGGCTAACAGCACCGCAATAAAAGACAAGCCAATGGCGTAATAATTCAGAAATAGCACCAGAATAAAGGCGCAGAATATCAGCCCTGCAAAAAGTAATTTGGCTTCTTTTTCGCTGACTTTTCCCGTTGCTAAAGGACGCTGTGAAGTGCGTTTTACTTTGCCGTCAATGTGGCGATCCGCATAATCATTAATCACGCAACCTGCTGCACGCATAATGATTACGCCGAGTACAAATACTATTAGCACCGAAATAGGCGGAAAATTTTTCTCTGCCAAAAACAATGCCCAAAGCGTTGGCCACAATAACAATAATGTGCCAATGGGTTTGTCAAAACGCATTAATTGCGCGTAAGCAGTGAGTTTTTCCGAAAGTTGAGGCATAGTCCTAAATCAGCTAAATCAAAAGTGCGGTTATTTTACTTGAAAAAATCGCAAAGGTCTTGAACAAATTGATCTATGTCAATAAGATAGCGCATTATTTCACGCATAAATAAAAATAAGGAAAAAAATGACCGCACTTAAAGAAATCACGCCACAGCAGGCTTGGCAAATGATGAACGAAGAAAATGCCACGCTGGTGGACATTCGCGATTTCCCCCGTTTTACTCATAGCCACCCAAAGGGCGCGTTTCACTTAACCAACCAAAGCTATGGCGAATTTCAGCAAAAAGTGGATTATGATGATCCCATTATCGTGAGCTGTTATCACGGTATCAGCAGCCGCAACGTAGGCGCATTTCTTATCGAGCAAGGCTACGATAATGTGTATAGTATGCAAGGCGGTTTTATGGGCTGGGAACAAGCAGACTTACCGCTCGAAGGCGAAGAGGTGAAAGAGAGCTAGACAAAAAGTGCGGGTGAAAATTCACCCGCTTTTTTATGGTTAAAAATACGGAAAAAAGCACCGCACTTTAAAAACAAAAAAGGATTGAACATCAGGTTCAATCCTTTTCTTTGGGATAAATTATTTTACTTTGCTTTCTTGAATAATCGATAAAATCCCTTGTCGCCTACGCCAGTGCAGTAAATAGCCTGCCACCAAGCCCACCAAGGCGAAAGGCAACCATTCGATAGAATAAGGCTTAAGCGGAAGCTGTTCGAGAAAATCCATTTTGCCTGAACCCAACACGGATAAAATCGACACAAAAGTTACCAAACCAATGGCTAAACGGTGAGCCAAGATCGGCATTGGCAAAAATAAATTAATTAACAGCAGCAAAATGACCGTAATGGTAATGGGATATAAAATCATCAACACTGGCAAAGAAAGCCCGATCACTTCTTTTAGCCCTAAATTGGCGATTACAAAGCTAATCAAACAAAATAGGATCGCATAAGTGCGGTAAGAAAATCGCGGAAATTGCTGATGAAAATAACTGCTAATCGAGGCACACAGCCCCACCGCCGTAGTTAAACAAGCCAGCGACACAATGATATTCAGCACCAATCGCCCTAGCTCACCAAAGGCCATTGCGGTAACGTGGTTTAAAATATAAGTGCCAAGATCCTGTTTATTTTGATGTAACTGCGCTAACACATCAGGGGAAATCATTAAATGATTGCCCACCCAACCGAGTGAAATGTAAATAAAGGCAAGGGCAATGCCAGCGATCATTGCGGCAAAAATGGTTTGCTTTTGTAGCGAAACCGCTTTTACTGCGCTGGATTTGATCGCCCCTAGCACCATTGTGGAAAAGGCGATGGAGGCCAATGCGTCCATTGTTAAATAGCCGTTAATCGCACCATTAAAAAAATACTGATGGCTATCTGCTGGCATTGGCAAAGGCGTTTTTCCCACCAACATTAGCCCTGCTTTGACCACCAACGCAATAATCGCCAGCAATAGCACAGGGGTAAGAATAGAGCCTATGCGCTCCACCATTTTGGAGGGATTTAGGCTTAGCCATAAAGTGAGTGCGAAATAAGCCAGCGTGAACAACAATTGGGAAAGGCTATCTGCTTCTTTAAGAAAAGGGATCATCACCATTTCATAAGACATCGCCCCCGTTCTTGGCCCAGCGAAAAAAGGCCCGACCGCAAGGGAAATCGACACCAAAAACAGCACGGAAAACCCAGGGTGGATTTGCTTCAACGCGGCGATATAACCGCCACGATAAAAGGCACTCACAATAATGCCAAGCAGTGGCAGCCCCACGCCAGTTAGCACAAAGCCTGAGATAGACGGCAAAAATTCTGTGCCTGTTTCAAAGCCTAATTTAGGCGGAAAAATCAAATTCCCCGCCCCAAAAAAAATAGCAAACAGCATAAAGCCAATAATAAAGGTATTTTTTGTCATTCAATTTTTCCTTTATTTTTTCCAATTTTTCAACGCATCGGCAAAGGCATTGCCCATTGCGCTGTTATTTTGTGGCTTACGCTGCGCTTGTGCGTTACGCTGATTTTTCGCCGCCAAAGTGCGGTGATTTTTTTCGCCATTTTGCGATTTATCCACAGGCTGTTCGTCTAAACGCATCGTCAATGCGATCCGCTTGCGCGCTACGTCCACTTCCAACACTTTGACTTTCACAATATCCCCTGTTTTCACCACCTCGTGCGGATCTTCCACAAATTTATTGGAAAGGGAAGAAATATGCACTAGCCCGTCTTGATGCACGCCAATATCCACAAACGCGCCAAAATTGGTTACGTTGGTAACTGTGCCTTCAAGGATCATTCCCGCTTTCAAATCGCTAATTTCTTCCACGCCGTCCATAAAGGTGGCAGTTTTAAATTCACCACGCGGATCGCGCCCCGGTTTTTCTAGCTCTTTGAAAATATCCTGCACCGTTGGCAAACCAAACTGTTCATCAATAAATTGTTTTGCATCGAGCTGACGAATGGCACTGGCGTTGCCCATTAAATCTTGGATAGATTGCTGCGTGGCTTGCAAGATTTTTTCCACCACAGGGTAGGTTTCAGGGTGAACGCCTGACGCATCAAGAGGATTTTTACCTTGCGGGATACGCATAAAGCCCGCACATTGCTCAAAAGCTTTCGGCCCTAAGCGAGCCACTTTTTTCAACTGTTCGCGGTTTTCAAAACGCCCGTTTTCATCACGGAACTGCACGATATTTTGTGCCAACGTCTTTGTCATTCCTGCCACACGAGCCAATAATGGCACGGAGGCGGTGTTTAAATCCACGCCCACGGCGTTTACACAATCTTCCACCACCGCGTCCAATTTGCGTGCTAATTGGCTTTGATTAACATCGTGCTGATACTGCCCTACACCAATAGCTTTCGGCTCAATTTTCACTAATTCCGCGAGCGGGTCTTGTAAACGCCGTGCGATCGACACCGCACCACGCAAAGACACATCAAGCTGTGGAAATTCTTGTGCGGCTAATTCGGAAGCAGAATAAACAGAAGCCCCCGCTTCGCTCACCACCACGGTTTGTGGTTTTTGTCCTGAGATTTGCTTTAATACATCTTTGGCAAAGCGTTCTGTTTCTCTTGATGCTGTGCCATTTCCAATAGCGATCAGTTCCACATTATGGCGTTCGATTAATTGATAAAGGCTCGCCATCGCCGCTGCTGCTTGTCCTGTATGTGGATAAATCGTATCCGTAGCCAATAATTTTCCTGTATTATCCACAACGGCAACTTTCACGCCTGTTCGCAAACCGGGGTCTAACCCCATTGTGTTTTTTGCGCCAGCTGGGGCAGCCATTAAAAGTGCGGTAAGATTTCGCGCAAAAACATTGATGGCTTCTTCTTCCGCTTTTTCACGCAACTGACTCATTAATTCAGTTTCCAAATGAAGCGAAACCTTAATCCGCCACGTCCAGCTGATCACCTGCTCACGCCATTTGTCCGCGGGCTGTTGGTTGAAATGCACACCCAAATGTTGGCGAATAATTTCTTCACAATAACTCTGACGCGCCCCTTCTTCCTGTTCTGGGTCGGCATTTAAGCTCAACTGCAAAATGCCCTCATTACGTCCACGGAACATTGCTAAAGCACGGTGCGAAGGCACATTATGCCAAAGCTCTTGGTGATCAAAATAATCTTGGAATTTTTCCCCTTCCTGCTCTTTACCGTCTAAAACTTTAGAAATTAACACCGCACTTTGTTGTAGATACTGACGCACTTTCGCCAATAATTGTGCATCTTCCGCGAAGCGTTCCATTAAAATATAACGCGCGCCGTCTAACACTGCTTTGCTATCGGCAAAGCCTTTTTCTGCGTCAATATAAGCGTTTGCTGCGCTTTCAGGATCTTGGTTTGGATCATTCCAAAGGCTTTCCGCCAACGGCTCAAGCCCTGCTTCAATGGCGATTTGCCCTTTGGTACGGCGTTTCGGTTTGTACGGCAAATACAAATCTTCCAGCTCAGTTTTGCTTTGGGTTTGTTGGATTTGGTTGCGTAATTCCTCCGTCAATTTGCCCTGTTCTTCAATGGATTTCAAAATGGTTTGACGGCGATCTTCTAACTCACGCAAATAGATCAGGCGGGTTTCAAAATGGCGTAATTGGGTGTCATCTAAACCGCCCGTGACTTCTTTACGATAACGTGCAATAAAAGGAATGGTGTTGCCTTCGTCTAATAATTGAATGGCAGCTAAAATCTGCTGCGGGCGTACCGCAAGCTCTGCGGCAATAATCTGTGAAATTTGTTGATTTAGCATTGGCTTTTATTTTGATTAGTAAAACAATTAGTAAAAATTGCCATAGGATACTGGTTTTGTGGGCATTGCTCAAATGTTTCTTTGCCACAAATTTAACCTACAATTTTTTCTTGTTATTTTTTTCTTTTTACACTACATTGTAGAAACATCACTACAAGGAGTTCAAAATGACGATTATGACCAGCCGAGAATTTAATCAACATCTCAATCAGGCACAAAAAGCGGCACAAATCGCACCTGTTATTGTAACTAATCGAGGTGAACCAACTTATGTGTTAATGAGCTATACCGATTATCAGAAAACGTTACGATCGCTTTCACCTCGTAATGCGTTAGAGGCATTAATGCCACAAGATGAAGCTGATATTGAATTAGAAATTCCACCTCGTTCAACAAAGCAACGTGCTCCCATTGAACTTGATGATTAGAGGACAAAATGTATTTTATTGATACTAATGTATTAAGTGAAATTCGTAAAATTAAAAGTGGGAAAGCAAACCAAGGAGTCATTCGTTGGTTATCTGAAATTAATGAACAGCAAATTTATACGAATATTGTCGTAATGATGGAATTAGAACGTGGCATTTTAGCTAAAGAACGTAAAGATCCTTGGCAAGGAAAAATACTCCGTCAATGGTTTGAAAACACCATAAAAATAGGCTTTGCAAATCGTATTCTTCATCTTGATGCTAAAACAGCACAGATCTGTGCAACATTACATATTCCCAATCACTGCCCCAAAAATGATGCTTGGATTGCTGCTAGTGCTATTCAATATGGTCTTACTCTTGTTACAAGAAACACCGCAGATTTCTCACGTATGGGGATAAAATTATTCAATCCGTTTGATGAATAGTTTTTATAAATTTAAAAGTAAAGGTATAGCACAATGTCAAAATCAAATTACATTACGCGTAGCGGTTGGAATGCGTTGGATCAAGAATTGAAATTTTTGTGGAAGGAAGAACGTCCTAAGGTTACGCAAGCGGTATCTGATGCGGCGGCATTAGGGGATCGCAGTGAAAATGCGGAATATATTTATGGTAAACGCCGTTTGCGTGAAATTGATCGCCGTGTCCGCTTTTTGACAAAACGTTTAGAAGTGTTGCAGATTGTGGATTATCACCCTAGACAGGAAGGGAAGATCTTTTTTGGTGCTTGGGTAAGCCTTGAAAATGAAAATGGCGAGGAAAATCAATACCGCATCGTGGGCTGTGATGAGTTTGATCCCGCTAAAAATTGGATCTCCATTGACAGCCCTGTGGCGCGCGCCTTAATAGGGAAAGAAGTAGATGATGAAGTGAAAGTCCATACACCATCTGGCTTAGTGACGTTATTTGTGAATAAAATTTGGTACGAGAAATAGCCTCAAATACCATCATCTTCTGAGCGCGCTGTTCTTTTTGTTTTTTGTTGTGCTGAAAGTGTGGTGATACCTTGATTGGCGCTGGCTAGAGCTTGTGCGACTAACTCAAAAAACTCAAGCTCATCTTTCGCCATAATGGTTTCAATCAGCATTTGTAAATTCGTGCCAGCAACCACCTCTGCACGCTCAAACTGTTGTGCAATCATCGCACATTGGCGAAATGGCGTGCCACCTAAAATATCGCAACAAAAAAGCACCGCACTTTCCTGTTCCGCCTTGAGATATTGTTCGATATTTTGGCGTAATTGTTCTGGTGTGATTTGTTTGTCATCAAAATCAAAAAAAGCCACCTTTGGATATTGCCCAATAATTTGCTCCAGCGCACTTTGTAGCCCTGTGGCGAAATGTCCGTGTCCGCTCACGATCAAGGTTGTCATCTTTTTCTCCTTATTGATCCAAAATAGATAAAAATGCCGAGCAAACACTCGGCATTCATCCCAATAATATTTATAGGATACCCGCAAAACGTCCGCCGATACCAATCACTACGGTGAGAATGATTAAGCGTAACGGCGACCAGTTGCGTTTCACTAAATAGTACATCAATAAGGTGTACACCAATGGTAAAAAGGCTGGCATTAGCTTGTCTAACACATCAGCTTGCACTTTCACCACGGCATCACCGGCAGTGATTTCTGCGGTGGTTTGGAAACGAATGTAAGTGGCAACTAATGCACCAATCACGGTCATACCGATCATTGATGCGGCGTGTGATACTTTTTTCGTGTTAGCCTTAATGGTTGGGATAGCTGCTACCCCCATTTTGTAAGCATAGTGTGCTAAACCAAAACGTAAACCAAAATGTACAATATTAAATACCACAAAGAAGAAAATCGCCCCCAAGATTGAGCCTTGTAAGGCTAAACTTGCCCCAATACCACCACAAATTGGCAATAAGGTGAACCAGAATAAGGCATCACCAATGCCGCCTAATGGCGCACCCACGGCGATTTTTGTGCTTTGAATGGCGTTCACTTCCTGTTTGGAACGTTCCATTGCCAGCACAATGCCCATTACGAATGTAACAAGGAATGGGTGGGTATTGAAGAAGCCCAAATGCCCTTTCATTGCCTTGCTTAAATCCGCTTTGTTGGTGTGAATTTTTCTCAATGCGGGGCTAATTCCATATAGCCAACCTGCCGCTTGCATACGCTCATAGTTAAAAGAAGCTTGTAGTAATAAAGAACGCCACGCCATCGTATTAATATCAGATTTAGTGAGTTCTGTCCCCATTGTTTGATCTTCGTACACATTGTCATTTTGTACGCTTTGACGTGCTTTAGATTCCATCTTGAAACTCCTCTTTTTGCGTTGCTTTTGTTTCAGTATTGCCTTTACGCATATAATCAATCAATGCCATTGCCACTGCTGCGGCAGCAATTGCTAACACTGGCAGATTAAGCCAAGCAGCACCCACAAAACCTAGGATAAAATAAGGGATATAGGCATTTTTCATCATAATTTTCATTAATACCGCAAACCCGATAGCAGGCATAATGCCCCCTGCCACGCCTAAGCCATCAATTACTTCTTTTGGCAACATTGCAATGATTTTACCGGCATATTCCGCACCAAAGTAAGTTGGCAAGAACGCACAGAAGAAATAGAACGTACCCAGCACTAACAAACCAAGATAGTTCACATAATCAATGCCTTTGAGATTGGCTTCTTCCGCCATTTGATCACAACGGGACATAACCGCTGACATTACGGAGAATAAGAAGGTGATCCCCATTTGCACTGCAATGGCAAATGGCACAGCAACCCCAACGGCCACTTTTGGATCGGTTTTGGTGGTGATAGCAAATGCTGTTCCCACGATTGTGCCGATAATCACATTTGGTGGTTGCGCCCCTGCTAATGGCGCAAGCCCCATCCAGACTAATTCAAGGGTACCGCCAACTAAAATCCCTGTTTGTAAATCCCCTAAAATCGCTCCCACAATAGGCCCTAATACAACTGGTCTATGAAAATGCGTTAAACCATTATAGAGGTCAAGACCTGCAAAGAATGCAAGTACACCCAATAAGAGTGCCTGTAAAAGTCCAATTTCCATAGTTTCCTCGCTTCTTTCTTACAATAATTTAAACAAATCTATTGCATCTTCGGTTGGCACACCTTGAATAAAGCACTGCACACCAAGCTGGCGTAGCTGTTCAAATGCCGCTCTGTCTTTATCATTTACGGATACGGTTTTATGGATCTGTGTTTTACCCTCCTCATAATGCATATTGCCTACGTTAATTTTGTCAATTGGCACGCCTCCTTGCACCAAGGTTAAAAAATCACTCGGTGTTTTGCACACAAGCAAGATTTTTTGTCGATCCGCCGCACGATGGATATTGTCAATCACCTTTTGCAAAGGCCAAAAACGCACATCAATGCCCTCAGCAAGCACCATTTCCATCAAATTTTGTTGCATTGGATCTTCTGCCACTTCATCATTGGCAACTAGCACTAAATTTGCCCCAGCAAAACCAACCCACTGCACACCAACTTGACCGTGGATCAAGCGTTCATCAATGCGATTTAATACAATATTTGGCATACCTATCTCCCTTTAGTCAATTATTTGATTCTTTTTTACGCCTAAATCAGAGAGAAAGCAAAATACAAAGTCAGGAAGTGTGATGTAGATCTAAAAATATCTTTAGTATGCTACAAAAAGGAGATTTGTTAGAACGATATCTAGCAACCGCACTAACAGAATTAAGACGGTAGATTTTTGATTTAAAACTCAGCAGTAAAGGACTATTTTTGAAAAAAACCTCACGATATTAGTGAGGTTTTTATACGTATTTATTTCTCTTCAAACCAAACTCGCTCGGCGGTTACATCAATAATATTGTCGTCTTTTCCGCGTGCAAGTAGGGTGGCGAATACGAAGCCTAAGGAGCTGATACAAAAGGCGAATAGGGTGAATAAGACGAGGCTGCCCATTACGGCAAAGTCAATAGCGGCTAATAAAAAGTTTTGTAAAAAGGTGATGAAATTGTGCAACATAAATTTGTCCTCTTTAAAATGTTAGGGGTTAAAAGCTCGCGGGCTGGTTTTCATTTCATACGCAGTTCGCCTTGCCGTACTTTTTGTACGTTTTCGGCTTAATGCGGTTGAACGTGAAATGCCTTTCGCGATACGTTTTTCATTGCCCTCATCATACAAAAGAAAAATTAGCACAGAATTAGTATATCGCTAAACTTCTTTCACTTTTTTACAGTGTTACTTCGCTAAGCTCACTCGCACCCATAGCCCCGTTGGGAAGTGGCGGCTGTCGCGTAGCTCAATTTTTCCGCCGTAGTTTTGGACGATTTGCTGGGCGATGGCAAGCCCTAATCCTGATCCCATTTGGTCTGAGCCAAGTATGCGATAGAACGGGTCGAACACGCGTTGGCGTTCCGCTGTAGGAATGCCGTTGCCGTTATCTTCCACATTCAAAATTAAATGCTCTGCCGTATCTTCCGCCCAAAGGTCAATGCGGCTGCCCGTTGGCGTGTAGCGAATGGCGTTATCTACAAGGGTTTTGATTAAAAGATAAAGTTCCGTTTCGTTGCCTTGAAAGAAAATTGGTTGAGGCGATTCCACGCCTAAATCTTGTTGTTTTTGTTCGGCGAGGGGGTATAAATCGGCGATCACTTGGCTAAATACTGATTGAATGGCACATAAAGTGCGGCTCGTTTTTTCGCCGTTTTGCATTCGTGCTAAGGAAAGTAATTGCTCCAAAAGATGGCGGCTGCGTTGAATGCTTTGATTGAGCTGTGCCACTTGCTGAGCGGTTTCCGTCGGTAACGGGTGCTGGGCGAGGCGTTCCGCCTGTAAGGAAATCACGGTCATTGGGCTACGCAATTCGTGCGAGGCATCGGCGATAAAGCGTTTTTGCTGTTGAATGAAACGATCCGTGCGTGCTAAAAATTGGTTGATCGCCAACACGAAGCCCGTAATTTCATTGGGCAAATGGTTTGTCGGCAAGGGGGTGAGATCTTGCTGAGAACGTTGTAGCACTTTTTGCGAAAGCCGTTCGATGGGTTGCATTGTTTGGCGGGTGATCACATAAATCAGCACGGCGATAAGGGGCAAAATCAGCATAAAGGGGAGAAAATTCGCCAGTGCGGCGTGAATGGCTAAATCTTCGCGGTATTCATTTTCTTGTAGCACCACGATAACGCCTTGAGGCACGGTGCGAAGATAGCCGCGATACAATTCGCCCGCGTTTTTTAGGTCATAATGAAAGGAATTTTTTTTGTTATTCAATACCGCATAATGCCCTTTTTTTCGTGCGAAGGTGTAAAAATCATTTTGTGGATTTTCAGGCAATTTGAGCTGATCCGTAGGTTTATCCTTTGCAATAAAGTAAACCGCGATGCCGTTTTCATTGTATTTTTCTTCGTGTGCAAAGTGCGGTGAAATATAGCTCGAAATTTGTTTGAGCATTTCATCTTGCAGTTTGTGGGTTTGGTAATAGGTGTCGTAAAATGCCCAGCCACTGCCTAAAATCGCAACAATGACAACGGTCAAAATCAAGCTGAAACTGAGCCTTGCTTTTATGGAACGCATTATACCGCCTCCGTTTTCGCCATTAGCCAGCCCACGCCTCGTACATTTTTTATTCGCTCTTTACCGAGTTTTTTCCGCAAGCTGTGAATAAGAAAATCAATGGCATTGCTCTCCACTTCTTCGCCCCACGCATAAATTTTGTCTTCTAGCTCCGCTCTGGAATGGATAATCCCCGCCCGCGTCATTAGCACTTGGAGCAAGGCAAATTCTTTGTTGGTCAGCGGAATGGCTTCGCCGTTCACTTCCACTTGGTGGGTGGTGGGGTCAAGGCTCATATCACCATTGATTACTTTCGGCGAGCTTTGTCCGTAATGGCGGCGTAAAATGGCACGAATGCGGGCTTGTAACTCGTTCATATCAAAGGGTTTGATTAAATAATCATCTGCCCCACCGTCCAGCCCCGCTAAACGGCTGTCTATGTCATCGCGGGCGGTAACGATTAACACGGGCGTGGTGTTTTTCTGTTGGCGTAAGCGTTGCAATAACTGCAAGCCATCTTGCCCCGGTAACCCGAGATCTAACAAGACGAGATCATAGGTTTGCGTGATTAATGCCTGCTCGGCAGTGTTTCCGTTGTTCACCCAATCCACCGCATAATGGCTTTCTTTGAGGCTGTCCGCCATTGCCTGTGCGATCATTTTGTCATCTTCCACTAATAAAATTCGCATTTTGCCTCCAAAAAACTAATAAAAAACAACCGCACTTTATCAATGCGGTTGCTGAAGTCAAATCTCATTCGGTGTTAGAAACGCTCGCCCGTGTTGGCATCGAGGCGAAGTTTTTCGATTTTGCCATTCACGATCATTTTAACTTGATACTGCGGGCGATCTTTTTTCACCTTAAATTCAATCTCTTTGATTTTTCCGCCCGTTTGCTGTTGGGCGATGTCCATTGCTTGGGTGAGTGAAATTTTCACCTCTTGCTGCAAACGCTGGCGTTTTTCAGCGTGTTCCGCTTTTTGCTCAGATTTTGATCCCAACACGTCCCCCGTTTTGGCATCAATTTTAAATTCCTGCGTTTCGCTGTCTTTCAGCAATTTCACTTCATAGTAGAGATTGTCTTTCTTGTGCTTGAGTTCCACCTCGATCACTTTGCCGTCGAATTTGGATTTTGCCTGATCCATCGCTTGTTGTGCGGTGATGCTGGCTTGCTCAAAAATCGCGGTGTCTTTCAAGCTGTCCGCATAAGCCGTTCCCAATGCCCCGAAGGTTACTGCACCGATTAAGGCGGTGGCTAAAAGTGTTTTGCGTAAGTTTTTCATTGTTATACTCCTTTGTTAATCATTAAAATTCATCGTAGGTTGCTGTTCGCTTCCTTAGCGACGGGAGCATTATAAAAAGCTAAAATTAGCACAAAATTAGCAAACACATTTTTTTGAAAAAATTGCACCGCTCGCAGAAGCCTTTAATTCACTTCCTTAATACGTAGCTCTCGCGGCACTTCAAACACGGTGTTTTCTTCACAGCCTTGTAGCTCTTCCACTTGGGTTACGCCTAGTTCTTTGAGGCGGTTCACCACCGATTGCACCAGCACTTCAGGGGCAGAAGCGCCTGCAGTAATGCCAATCGTAGAAACATTGTTCAGCCAAGCTTCTTCAATGTCATTAGCATCATCGATCAATTTCGCGGTAACGCCCATTCGGGTGGCAAGCTCTGCCAAGCGGTTTGAGTTTGAGGAATTTTTCGATCCCACAACGATCACCAAATCCGCTTGCTCTGCCAGCTCCCGCACCGCTTGCTGGCGGTTGGTGGTGGCATAGCAAATATCATTTTTACGCGGCCCCTGAATGGCTGGATATTTCGCTTTTAACGCTGCGATCACCTCGCTAGTGTCATCAATAGACAGGGTGGTTTGCGTCATAAAGGTGATGTCGTCCTCTTTGCTCAAAGCCAGTTTGGCGATGTCTTCCACATCTTCCACCAAATAGATCCCGCCCTCCGCGTTATCATATTGCCCCATTGTGCCTTCCACTTCGGGGTGTCCTTCGTGTCCGATTAACACGGCTTTTGTGCCTTTGCGACTGGCTCGAGCCACTTGCATATGCACTTTGGTAACCAGCGGGCAGGTGGCATCAAACACTTTTAACTCGCGTTTTTTCGCTTCTTGACGCACCGCTTGGGAAACGCCGTGAGCGGAAAAGATCACAATCGCCCCATCTGGCACTTCGTCTAATTCTTCTACGAACACCGCACCACGCTCACGCAAACCATTGACCACAAAGCGATTATGCACCACTTCGTGGCGAACATAGATCGGTGAACCGTGAATTTCTAAGGCTAATTCCACAATGCTAATGGCACGATCTACGCCCGCACAGAAACCACGGGGGTTGGCTAAAATAATTTTCACTTGGCTTTCTCCGTTTTCTTCTCGCCATTTTTTATTGCGTCAATGGCAAGCAATGCCGCCCCAATACAAATGGCAATATCTGCCACGTTAAACACGGGATAATGCCATTGTTGCCAATAAAAATCGAAAAAATCCACTACAAAGCCGTGGTAAGCCCGATCTGCCATATTGGCTAACGCACCACCAATAATTAGAGCATAGGCACTATTTTGTAAGCGTTGGCTTGCTTTATTTTGGGCTAAAAATACGCAAAGCATTGCGGAAATGCCGATAGCAAGCAAAATAAAAAACATTTTTTGCCAGCCTGAATGATCCGCTAAAAAGCTAAAGGCTGCCCCATAGTTGCGGACATAGGTGAGGTTAAAAATAGGCAAAATTTGCACGCTGTCATACAGGGCAAAATGGCTCACAACGGCATATTTACTCAATAAATCGATGCCAAAAACCACCGCACTTAGCCAAAGGAACGCAAGTCCTGATTTTTTTAACATTGGGTATCCTGTTTTTATCAAGCGAATGTTTTTATCGCTACAATTCGCTATTTATTAATACGGGCGAACACATAGGTTCGCCCCTACACAACACATAGGTTCGTCCCGACAAATAGCTATAACAAAAAGCGTGCGAAAAAAGCACCGCACTTTGTTATTTTGCAGACAAAGTGCGGTCGGATTTTTTGACGTTTTTTACGCGAAATGTCTGACTTCGCCCTCGCCGTCCACGTTTTCCACACAACGAGAACAAAGCGTTGGGTGGGCGGCGTTTTGTCCGATGGTGTCGGAATAATGCCAGCAACGCGGACATTTTTCGTTGGCAGAACGCACCACTTTCACTTTAAAGCCGTCCACTTCACCATCCTCAACATCAGCTTCGGCAAGTGGTTTCACTTCGGCTTTTGAGGTAATCAGCACAAAGCGTAATTCATCGCCTAATTGAGATAAAATCTTCGCGTATTCTTCGTTTGCGTAAAGGGTAACTTCCGCTTCCAATGCCGCACCAATGACTTTATCCGCACGGGCTTGCTCTAATACGCGATTAACTTCATCTCGCAGTTTTAACACTTGTTGCCAGTAAGCGTCACTCATTGTTTCATCAGCGTTCAATGGGAATAATCCCTTGTAGAACTCTTCGGTAAACACAAATTCCGCACGCTCACCAGGGATATATTGCCAAATTTCATCAGCGGTAAAGGATAAAATTGGGGCAATCCAACGCACGAGGGCTTCGGCAATATGCCACAACGCGGTTTGACAGCTACGGCGTGCGAGGCTGTCCGCTTTGGTGGTGTATTGGCGATCTTTGATAATATCTAAATAGAACGATCCCATTTCGATCGAGCAGAATTTCATCAAACGCTGAACCACCGCGTGGAATTGATAATTATCATAAGCTTCTTGGATCTCTTTTTGTGCATTCAAGGCACAGTCCACCGCCCAACGATCGAGTACGATCATCTCTTCTGGTTTAACTAAATCGCGTTTTGGATCAAAGCCATTTAGGTTCGCCAAAAGGAAACGCGCCGTGTTACGAATACGGCGATAGCTGTCTGCCGCACGTTTGAGGATTTCATCAGAAACCGACATTTCCCCTGTGTAATCGGTGGAAGCCACCCATAAACGTAAAATATCGCCGCCGAATTTGTCCATTACCTCTTGCGGTGTAACAATGTTGCCGATGGATTTTGACATTTTACGCCCTTGTCCGTCTACCGTAAAACCGTGCGTAAGTACTTGTTTATACGGGGCTTTATTGTCTGTTGCGGTGGAAAGCATTAAGGACGACATAAACCAACCGCGATGTTGATCTGAGCCTTCCAAATACATATCTGGCTCTTTGCCGTTAAACTCTGGGCGAACTTTTACGACAGAATTATAGGTTGATCCTGAATCGAACCACACATCAAGGGTGTCTGGTACTTTTTTGTAATCTTTCGCTTCTTCGCCAAGCAATTCCGCAGGATCGAGATCCCACCACGCTTGAATGCCCGCTTGCTCTACGCGTTTTGCCACTTCTTCGATTAACTCCAACGAACGCGGGTGTAGCTCTTCCGTGTCTTTATGAATAAACAGGGCGATCGGCACATTCCAAGTACGCTGACGGGAAATACACCAGTCTGGACGGTTTTCTACCATTTTTTCAATGCGTGCTTGACCCCAATCTGGGATCCAACGCACTTTTTTGATTTCCTCTAACGCCTGTTTGCGTAAACCGTTGGTTTCCATTCCGATAAACCATTGTGGTGTGGCACGGAAAATAATTGGTGTTTTGTGTCGCCAGCAATGCGGGTAGCTGTGGCGAATTTTTTGTACTTTTAACAGATTGCCTTTTTCAATGAGTTTTTCAATCACTAAGTCGTTACTTTCAAAGACTTTTTTGCCCGCGAAGAATGGTGTGTTGTCATTAAAGACACCTGCGTCAGTAATTAAATTCGCCATTTCTAAGCCGTATTTTTGTCCGACAATATAGTCGTCCTGACCGTGATCGGGAGCGGTATGCACTAAGCCCGTACCGCCGTCAGTGGTAACGTGATCACCCAAAATTACAGGCACGCTATACTCATAGAATGGGTGGTTAAAGCGGAGCAATTCTAAATCCGCCCCTTTGGCTGAACCTAGCACTTTCACATTTTCTTCACCAAGGGCTTTTTGCACGCTTTCCACCAATTCTTTAGCTAAGATCAAGCGTTTATCGCCAAATTGCAGCAGTTGGTAATCTAAATCCGCATTCACCGCAATCGCACGGTTTGATGGCAACGTCCAAGGGGTGGTTGTCCAAATTACAGCGAAAATTTCACCACTACCCGTTTCTGTTAAATTGAATTGATTTAACACCGCACTTTCATCAACGGCAGGGAATGCCACATAGATTGACGGCGAGGTTTTGTCTTCGTATTCCACTTCCGCTTCAGACAGCGAAGAAGCACAATCCAAGCACCAATGCACGGGCTTATAGCCTTTGTATAAATGGTTGTTTTCCACCACTTTGGCAAGGGTGCGAATGATATTCGCTTCGGTGTCATAATTCATTGTTAAATAAGGATTATCCCAATCCCCTAACACGCCCAAGCGGATAAAATCTTTCTTTTGCCCTTCCACTTGCTCGCGTGCATAGTTACGACATTCTTCGCGGAATTGTGCCGCAGAAATTTTGTCCCCTGGTTTTCCCACTAAGCCTTCTACTTTCAATTCAATCGGCAAACCGTGGCAGTCCCAGCCCGGGATATAAGGGCTGTCAAAGCCCGCTGCGGTTTTAGATTTAATAATAATGTCTTTTAAAATTTTATTTACAGCGTGTCCAATGTGAATTGAGCCGTTGGCGTAAGGAGGGCCATCGTGCAGAATAAAGGATTTTTTCCCCTGTGCTGCTTGTCTGATTTTGTCGTAAAGTTTTTTCTCATACCAATTTTTAAGCATTACTGGCTCGCGTTTCGCCAGATCGCCACGCATTGGAAACCCTGTCGCAGGCAGGTTAAGCGTGTTTTTGTAATCTACATTTTCATTCGACATTTGTTTTTTCCACGTTGTATAAAAATAAAATCTTGCATTGAATGCACAATAACCTTGGCATTATACGCATAAATAGCCAAATGTTAAAGAATGGGGGCTGGGAATTGTTATTCAATCCCTGATTAAAGTGCGGTGCTTTTTTGGAAACTTTTTTACCGCACTTTAAGCCATTGAGCTCGTTCTTTTGGCTTGGCTAAAATAATCCTTTGCCACTTCCACATCTTTGGCAATTTGCTCTTTTAACGCATCAAAAGAAGGGAATTTCACCTCATCACGGATTTTATCACAGAGTTCCACTTGCAAGGGTTGCCCATAAATATCTTGTTTAAAATCAAACAGATGAACTTCAAGTAATTGCTTCACACCATTAATGGTCGGGCGGCGACCAATATTTGCTACACCCTCATATTCCGTGCCATCAGGCAATTTGGCTCGCACGGCATACACGCCTTTCACAGGGTTCACTTGGCGTTGCAGACGAATATTTGCCGTTGGAAAACCGATGGTTCGCCCTAATTTATTGCCTTGCACCACGCGCCCATAAATGCAATAAGGCTTGCCTAAAAGCTGCTCGGCAAGGGCTAAATTATCATCAGCTAAGGCTTGACGGATCGCTGTGCTGCTAATGCGTTGTTCATTTAAACGAAAACTACAATTATCTTCCACCGCAAAACCGTATTTCTTCCCCGCTTGTTGTAATAGCGCAAAATCCCCTGTACGCCCTGCGCCAAAACGGAAATCATCGCCAATGCTTAAGAATTTCACATTGAGTTTCTGCACCAAGCATTGTTCAATAAATTGTTGCGCAGAAAGCTGAGCAAAAGTGCGGTCAAATTTGATGCGAATAACATAATCCACGCCCAAATCTGCCAACGCACTTAATTTATCGCGCAGCCGCATTAAGCGCGGCGGTGCGTTGTCGCCCATAAAATATTCGCTCGGCTGGGGTTCAAAAAGCATCACAACCATGGGCAAAGAAAGCGCACTTGCTTTTTCACGCAAATGACGCAACACCGCTTGATGCCCTAAATGCACGCCATCAAAATTCCCAATGGTTAAGGCACAGCCTTGTTGCTGAAAAATAGCGGGCAGTTGTTTTAACCCTTGAATTAATTGCATTAATCTATTCCGTTACGACCTTTTTTAATCATCACACCATACACACCGTATGGCGTTTGTTTATCTCAGCCACGCGGTGGCTAGTAAGAATAAATGCGAGCTTGTCGCGTTAATGTTTATTTTGCAATGTCAATCTCATCATAAAAAATCAATAAAATGACACCGCACTTTTATTTTCTACTGATTTATTTCCCAATACAAAACGAACTAAAAATATTGCCGAGCAGATCATCAGAGGTAAATTGTCCGGTAATTTCGCTCAGGTGATTTTGCACCATTCGCAATTCTTCGGCGAGCAGTTCACCTGCGTAAAATTCTGTGAGCTGAATAAGTCCTGCTTGTAAGTGGGTATCCGCTTGTTCTAAGGCTTCCAAATGGCGGCGGCGTGCAAGGAATCCCCCTTCTGCACTGGTGTTATAACCCATTGATTGTTTCAGATGCTCACGCAGTAAGTCCACACCAACTTGTGTTTTGGCAGAAAGACTGATGGTGGTTTGTCCATTCTGTTCGCTAATGGTTTCCGCTTCACCACTTAAATCCGCTTTATTACGCACAATGGTTAAAGGGATATTGTTCGGCAATTTTGCCAAAAATTCTGACCGCACTTGTGCGAGATTTTCTTCGCTATCGGTGCTGTCTAACATCAGAATAATGCGATCTGCTTGCTCAATTTCGTCCCACGCACGGCGAATCCCAATACGCTCTACTTCATCGGTGGCATCACGCAAACCTGCGGTATCAATAATATGCAACGGCATTCCGTCAATGTGGATATGCTCACGCAGCACATCTCGAGTTGTGCCTGCAATATCAGTTACAATCGCCGCTTCGCGTCCTGCGAGAGCATTGAGTAGGCTAGATTTTCCTGCATTTGGTCGCCCTGCGATCACCACTTTCATTCCTTCACGCAAAATCGCCCCTTGCTTGGCTTCTGCTCGTACGGCAGCAAGTTGAGCAATAATTTCACGCAATTTGGCTTCAATTTTTCCGTCCGCCAAGAAATCAATTTCTTCATCAGGGAAATCAATCGCCGCTTCTACATAGGTGCGTAGATAAATGACATCATCGACAAGCTGATTGATTTTATTAGAAAATTCCCCTTGTAAGGATTTCAATGCAGAACGTGCCGCTTGCTCAGAGGTCGCGTCAATGAGATCGGCGATCGCCTCTGCTTGTGCAAGATCGAGTTTGTCGTTCAAAAATGCCTGCTCGGAAAATTCCCCTGGACGTGCTAAGCGAACGCCTTTCACTTGCAAAATGCGTTTGAGTAAGAGATCTAAAATAATCTGTCCGCCGTGGCCTTGTAGCTCTAATACATCTTCACCAGTGAAAGAATTTGGGGCTTTGAAGAATAAGGCGATCCCCTGATCTAACACCGTGCCATCGCTATCTTTGAAAGGCAAATAATTTGCCAAACGCGGTTTGAGAGGCTTGCCTAGCACCTCTTCAGCCACTTGATTGGCTAAAGGCCCTGACACCCTTAAAATCCCCACGCCCCCACGTCCGATCGGCGTGGCTTGGGCGACAATGGTTTCTTTTGTCATAAAAATGTTTCCTAAAAACACCGCACTTTAAAATGCTTAGATTTTGTTAAGTTGATTTTAAACCTTTCGCAAGAGGTTTTAAATTTCTTCAATGACTGATTCGCCCGTTTCTTGCTCGCCGTCTAGCCATTGCCACTGTTCATTTAAACGCAATTTGCCTGAAGGTAGCGAGGAAATTTTACTGACACATTTTCCTAGACGATTTTCTAATTGCTGATTAAGGTGTTGATAAGTAAAGCTAATTTCATCATCAGAAATAAATTTGCCAATTAGAAAACCTTTTTTAATTTCACCGCTTGCGTACTCAGCCCAAATCATCGTGCCTTGTTGAAAATAATGAAAACGCGTTTGGTTACTCACTTCCCCACTTTCGCTATTTACAACGGCGGCGAAGATTTTTTGGTTAAGGTTGTATGTCATCATCGCTCCTTGAGGGTAGGTTATGGCGAGTTTGCTCCGCGGTAGGTATAGCCAAAAAGCATAAAATAAAAGGTATCCTGAGATACCTTTTATTCTTTTATCTCGTTATTTTTTACGAGAGTGTAATCCTTTTTTCTCTAACCCACGGTAAATCCATTGTTGTTGAGCAATGGTGATAAGGTTGGAAACTAACCAGTAGAGTACCAAACCTGCTGGGAAGAATAGGAAGAATACCATAAAGATCAACGGCATAAATGTCATAATTTTTTGTTGCATTGGATCAGCAACAGGTGTTGGTGACATTTTTTGTAATAAGAACATTGATCCGCCCATTAAAATTGGCAAGATGAAATACGGATCTTGTGCCGATAAATCTTGAATCCAACCGAAGAATGGCGCGTGGCGTAGTTCAACGGCTTCCATAAATGTCCAGTATAAGGCGATGAAAATTGGCATTTGTAAAAGAATTGGTAAACAGCCCCCCAGTGGGTTCACTTTTTCTTCTTTGTACAATTTCATCATTTCTTGGCTCATACGCTGACGATCTTCACCATAACGCTCACGCATTTCTTGGATTTTCGGTTGTAGCATACGCATTTTCGCCATTGAGGTATATTGTGCTTTGGTTAATGGGTATAAACAACCTTTCACCACTAAGGTTACACCAATAATCGCAAGACCCCAGTTTTTCACTAAATCGTGAATGTGGGTAAGTAGCCAGAATAACGGTTTCGCAATAAACCACGCCCAACCGTAATCCACGGTTAAATCTAAGTGGTTTGCCACTTCTGCCATTTGATTTTGTAATTTCGGCCCGGTCCATAATTTGCTGGTGATGCTTTGTGTTGCACCTGCTGGAATATCCACCACTGGCCCACGATAACCAATTGCCCCTAAATTACGTGCTTTGTCCGTAGAAGTATATAAAAGATGTGTGCTGTCTTGATTTGGAATCCACGCAGACACGAAATAATGTTGCAATACTGCTACCCAACCTGCTTTGGTTTGGATAGAAAGATCTTTTTCTTCCATATCTTGGAAGCTGTATTTTTTATAATTCGTTTCAGAAGAAGAATACGCGCCACCAGTATAAGTTGGCATCGCCATACTGCCTGAGCTTTCTACCAAAGTATGGGTTAATTTTGCATAAGGCTCAACTTCAATAGCTTGACCACTTTGGTTGGCAATTTCAAAGTTCACTGCCACATCATATTCGCCGCGTTTTAAGACGAAAATTTTGCGGTACGTTACGCCATCTTTTTCAAAAACAAATGGTACAACAAGTTCATTTTGCCCGTCAGCTAATTTGAAATGATCGCCATCAACTTGATAATTGGCACGCCCTGCTTTGGTGTCAATCCCGTTTTTGCCAACTAAACCACTTTGTGCAATATAAATATGCTCTGGTGTATCGTTCAATAAAACAAATGGTGTATGGGAATCTAATTCTGCATCATATTTTAATAATTCAGAACGCACTACGTCCCCACCTAATGTATTTACTTTTAAACGGAATACATCATTTTCTAAGGTAATGACTTTACCTTGAGCAAGGTTAGCAAGGTCTGAATTTGCTGTTAATTCGCCTTGAGAATTAGAAGTTTGCGCTTGTTCAGTGGCAACAGGCTTTGGTGAATGGTAATCCACTTGCCATTGCTGATAAACAAGAAAAGAAATAAAGAGTAGTGCTAGCACTAACAGGCTACGTCTTGAATCCATTATTTGTTCTCTTTGTTGTTATTGATCTTCGGCGGAACAGGATCGTATCCACCAGCGTGTAAAGGATGACATTTTAATATACGTTTTAACGTAAGCCAACCACCTTTTAACGCACCGTGCGTTTTTAATGCTTCAATGCCGTAGCAAGAACAAGTTGGCGTGAATCGGCAACGTGGGCCAATTAAAGGACTAATAACGAGCTGATAAAAGCGAATAAGCGCAATTAAGACTTTCGAGCCAAGCGAATGTGGCGCTGCCATAATTTATCCAATGAATTGAATATTTGCTGATTGTCTAAACGCCCAATCCCTCGTTTTACTACAATAACAAAATCATAATGCGGCAATTGATGTTGCAACAAACGAAAACGTTCACGACATAAACGCTTAATGCGATTACGATCGTGGGCGCGTTTTAAATGCTTTTTTGCTACCGCTAAACCTAAACGTGGAACAGATTCCTGATTAGGACGGGCTAGAATGGTAATTTCGGGGGAACTCGCACGTTGCGGATCTTGGAAAACGTATTTGAATTGAGCGGGAGTTAGCAGACGTAACTCCCTAGAAAAGTTTAGCTTAATCACAGCGAGGGGCTGGATTATGCGGATAAACTTTTACGACCTTTAGCACGACGACGAGCTAAAACTTGACGGCCGTTTTTAGTTGCCATACGAGCACGGAAACCGTGAGTACGGCTACGTTTTAATACAGATGGTTGAAATGTACGTTTCATAACTATAATCTACCTAAATCAACATTGTTTAACCATTGCCTTTGACATTTAGATAGCCAAAAACGAATTGAAACAAGGGTTACTAAAATAAGGAACGGAATTGTAATCACAAATGAGCCGTTCGTCAAATAAGAATAAGAAAAATCGCAACATAATCTGCATTTTTCTTATTTGAAAGCATAAAAGCGGGGTGAATTATACTTTTTTTGGCAGAAATCTCAAGCAGCCTTTTTCGATTTTTTTGATCCTTTTATAAAGATCTTTTCTCAACTTTATTGTAAAATTAGCCGAATTCTCACCGCACTTTTCTGCGGACGATTCAAACGTTTAACTAATAAACTAGACATAATAACAATGAAAACCACGCTCGCATCACTTTGGCAGGATTGCCTTTCACAACTGCAAGATCAAGTTTCACCAACGGATTTCAGCACTTGGTTACGCCCATTGCAAGCTGATATTGTGGGTGAAAACAATATGGTGTTATATGCCTCCAACGTTTTTGTTAAAAACTGGGTGGAAACTCATTATCTTGAATTAATCAGCCGTTTAGCCCAGCAATTTTCTGGCAATGCGGATTTTAGTGTGAAAGTGCAAGAAGGTTCAAAACCTGCAATGCGTAAAACCACACCGCCACCTGCTGTCGCTCAGAATAATGCACCAGCGCAGCCAAGCGAGCAAAAAACCAGCTATCGTTCTAACTTAAATACC
The DNA here is from genome assembly GCF_965138825.1 of Avibacterium endocarditidis. Taxonomy (NCBI): domain Bacteria; kingdom Pseudomonadati; phylum Pseudomonadota; class Gammaproteobacteria; order Pasteurellales; family Pasteurellaceae; genus Avibacterium; species Avibacterium endocarditidis. The sequence goes on along the minus strand of NZ_CBCSDH010000009.1, from coordinate 31,473 downwards.
AAGCACATTTTTGAAAACTTTGTAGAGGGGAAATCCAACCAACTGGCCCGAGCCGTGGCGCAAAAAGTGGCGATTAACCCTGGGGAACAAAGCGCCAATCCGCTATTTCTTTATGGTGGCACAGGGCTTGGTAAAACCCACTTATTACACGCTGTAGGCAATGGGATTTTAACTACCAAGCCTGAAGCGCGCGTGATCTATATTCACGCCGAACGCTTTATGCAAGAGTATGTCCGCGCCTTGCAAGAAGACAAAATGGAAAACTTCAAAAAATTCTACCGCACTTTAGATGCTTTGCTGATCGATGATATTCAATTCTTCGCCGGTAAAGATGGTACACAAGAAGAATTTTTCCATATTTTCAATTCCTTATTTGAAAGCAGTCGGCAAATTATCTTAACCTCAGACCGCTATCCAAAAGAGATCGAAAAGATCGAAGATCGCTTAAAATCCCGTTTTGGCTGGGGATTAAGTGTTGCCATTGAGCCGCCAGAGCTTGAAACTCGTGTCGCCATTTTATTGAAGAAAGCGGAAGAAAAAAATATGCGTTTACCAGAAGAAGTGGCGCTATTTATCGGTGAGAAATTACGCACCAACGTGCGTGAATTAGAAGGTGCGCTCAACCGTGTTCACGCGAATGCAGAATTTACCGGCAAGCCGATTACTATTGACTTTGTACGCGAAACCCTCAAAGATATGCTAGCGTTGCAAGAAAAATTAGTAACGGTGGAAAATATCCAAAAAGTGGTGGCGGAATATTACCGAATCAAAGTGGCGGATCTTAAATCGAAAAGCCGCGCCCGATCCGTGGCTCGCCCACGCCAAATTGCTATGGCATTGTCGCGCGAACTCACCAACCGCAGCTTCCCTGAAATTGGCAGCAGCTTTGGCGATCGCGATCATACTACCGTATTGCACGCTTGTCGCAGTGTGGATAAACTCAAACAACAAGACCCAAGCATTCAAGAAGACTGGTCTAATTTAATCCGAACCTTATCAGTTTAAGGACGAAAACATGCAATTTACTGTATCAAGAGAAAATCTGTTAAAACCCTTACAACAAGTGTGTGGCGTGTTGAGCAGTCGCCCTAATATCCCTGTGTTAAACAATGTGTTACTACACATTGAAGGGCAATCTTTAACCATTACAGGGACTGATTTAGAAGTAGAACTTTCCACTCAAGCACAACTAAACAGCGCAGAGCAAAATGGTAATTTCACAATCCCTGCCAAAAAATTTCTTGATATTTGTCGCAGTTTTCCTGATGGTTCGGATATTACCGTGAGTTTTGAAGAAGAGCGTGCGCTGGTGCTTTGTGGACGCAGTAAATTTAACCTTGCCACCTTGCCTGCGGACGAATATCCAAACTTGGCGGATTGGCAAGCAGAAGTCGATTTCACTACCACACAAGCCACCTTACGCCGCTTAATTGATGCCACGCAATTTTCTATGGCAAATCAAGATGCACGCTATTTCTTAAATGGAATGAAATTTGAAACAGAAGGCAATTTGCTCCGAACTGTTGCAACGGACGGACATCGCCTTGCCGTTTGCACCATTCCGTTAGAGCAAGATCTACAGCTTCATTCTGTCATTGTGCCACGCAAAGGCGTTTTAGAACTCGCTCGCTTATTAGAAAGTAATGATCAACCTGCTCGCGTGCAGATCGGCACAAATAATTTACGTATTGATTTAGGACACATTATTTTCACCTCGAAACTCATTGATGGACGCTTCCCTGATTATCGCCGTGTGTTGCCACGCAACGCCCAGCGTATTATGACTGGTGAATGGGAAAGCCTAAAACAAGCTTTTGCCCGTGCAGCTATTTTATCTAACGACAAAGTCCGAACCGTGCGCTTACAGCTTGCTGAAAACCAGCTCACGATCACCGCCACCAATACTGAACAAGAGCAAGCGGAAGAAATCATTGACATCAATTACAGCGGTGAAGAAATGGAAGTCGGCTTTAACGTGAGCTATTTGCTCGATGTGCTCAATGCACTCAAATGTAAGCAAGTGCGTATGCGCTTAACAGATGCCTCATCAAGCTGTTTAATTGAAGATGTGGACGACAACAGCGCAGAATATGTGATTATGCCGATGCGTTTATAATTTATGGCAATTTCACGCTTAACTGTTGAAAACTTTCGCAATTTAACCGCCGTGGATCTGGAATTTGACCACGGCTTTAACTTTTTAGTGGGCAATAATGGCAGTGGCAAAACCAGCTTGCTTGAAGCAATTTTCTATCTTGCTCACGGCCGCTCTTTTAAAAGTGCGGTGGCAAATCGCATCATTTCTTACGAGCAGCCCCACTTCACCCTGTACGGCAAAATTCAAGAACAACAGCATCAATGGTCAGTGGGTTTGCAAAAACATCGTCAAGGTAATACACAGGTTAAAATTAACGGTGAAGAAGCGAAAAAAATCGCTGATCTTGCCCATTTATTGCCAATGCAAATCATCACCCCAGAAGGACTCACCTTGCTTAACGGCGGCCCAAGCTACCGCCGCGCTTTTCTAGATTGGGGATTGTTTCACCATCACAGTCAATTCCACCCTGTGTGGAGCCAGCTTAACCGCTTATTAAAGCAACGCAACGCCGCTTTGCAACAAGCCTTTCGCTACGAACATATTCATATTTGGGATAAAGAGCTAGTCAATCTTGCTAACCAAGTGAGCCAATGGCGTGCTGATTATGCCGAAGCCCTCCGCCCTGAAATTGAGCGCACTTGCCAACTGTTTCTGCCTGAATTAGAAATTAGCGTGAGCTTCCACCAAGGTTGGGACAAAAATAGCGATTACGCCGAGTTATTACAGCAAAATTTTGAGCGTGATCGTGCCATTGGCTACACCGTATCTGGCCCACAAAAAGCCGATTTTCGCTTTAAAGCCAACGGTTTGCCCGTAGAAGATGTGCTTTCGCGCGGACAACTAAAACTACTAATGTGCGCCTTGCGCTTGGCTCAGGGGGAACACTTAACCCAACAAAAAGATCGCCATTGCATTTTCTTAATTGACGATTTCGCCTCTGAATTAGATAAAACGAAACGCGCCTTACTTGCCGAACGCTTACAACAAAGTGGCTCGCAAGTCTTTGTCAGTGCCATCACCCACAATCAACTCAAAGAAATGCAACCAGAAAAACACCGCACTTTTAGCGTGAATAACGGCAAACTCAGTGAAAGCTAGTTTTGTTTTCACCCTTTCCTCTATCCAATAAAAAATTTATAAAAAACCACCGCACTTTATATTAGATAACTTTTTCTACTTATTTCCGTGAAATAAACAGATATATTCCTTGAAATATCAACAAAAATACGTATTATCTGCTTTCCTCTGTACAGCTCTTATATCAAGTAAGTGGCTGTTCGCAGATATATTAAATTTTTCCATTAATTTGGGTTCCCTCACCCCAATGTTTTCAACAAAAAGGTATAAAAGATGAAAGTAACTTCTCCGATCTTTAATCATCAACAAAAACGCAACGCATTAATTCTTTTAAGTTTTTTCCACATTTTTATTATTACCGCTAGTAACTATTTAGTCCAAATTCCCTTTGAAATCCGATTGCCGCTCCATCTGTTCGGGCTAGAAGATTTCTCATTCCACAGCACCTGGGGAACACTCACTTTCCCGTTTATTTTTCTTGCCACGGATTTAACCGTGCGAATTTTTGGTGCGAAAGAAGCGAGGTGGATTATCTTCGTTGTGATGTTCCCTGCATTGATCATCAGTTATGTGATTTCCACACTTTTTTTAGATACGCAATATCAAGGCATTGAAGCCTTATTTGACTTCAACTTATTTGTCTTCCGCATTGCGATTGCCAGTTTTGTTGCCTACGTTTTTGGGCAACTGTTAGATGTATTAGTCTTTAACCGCTTACGCCAACTCAAAACTTGGTGGATTGCACCGAGTAGCTCAATGATTTTTGGCTCAATGGCCGATACCTTCTTATTCTTCTCCGTTGCATTTTACGCAAGCAGTGATCCTTTTATGGCAGAACATTGGTTTGAACTTGGCTTTGTGGATTACCTTTTCAAACTTTTTGTTGGCATCGTGCTGTTCGTTCCTGCCTATGGCGTGGCGCTGAATGTCATTTTGCGTAAGCTTCAGCAACTCACAAAGCAATAAAAGGATTTATTCATCAACACATAATAAGGAAACACAATGAATATACGACAAATCATCGACCAACAGCCAATGAGCCCTTACCAATGGGCGGTTGTCGTTATGGCAACCATAATGAACCTGTTAGACGGTTTTGATGTACTTGCACTCGCCTTTACTGCCACAGGTATCCGTAACGAATTTGATTTAAGTGGCGCGGAGTTAGGCTCGTTGCTTAGTGCGGGATTATTCGGAATGACCGCCGGTTCACTCTTTCTTGCGCCCCTTGCGGACAAAATTGGGCGTCGTCCATTATTATTAATCAGCGTATCGCTTTCTGCTGCGGGAATGTTAGGTTCATTTTTCGCTGCAGACTCCTATTCTCTCGGCATTTGGCGTGTTGTAACTGGTTTAGGCGTTGGCGGTATTTTAGTTGGTACAAATGTGCTAACCAGTGAATATTCCTCAAAAAAATGGCGTAGCCTTGCTATCAGTATTTATGCTGCAGGATTTGGTATTGGCGCGATTTTAGGGGGGCTTTTTGCTGTTGCCTTACAAGCTGAATATGGTTGGCGCTCCGTTTTCCTTGCAGGCGCAATTTTAACGGGATTATGCTTAATTTGCTTAGTATTATGGCTACCTGAATCCATTGATTATTTAATCAATAAACAACCAAAGAATGCTCAAGCTCGATTAAACAAAATTCTGCAAAAAATCGGCATTTCCTCATTTTCTTTGCCAGAAATCAAGCAACACAAAGCGAAAGCTGCCCCTATTACCCAACTATTTAATCAACAATATCGTCGCTCGACTTTAGCCATTTGGTTGGCCTTCTTCGCGATAATGTTTAGTTTCTATTTCATTAGCTCTTGGACGCCAGCCTTATTAAAAGAAGCTGGAATGACCACAGAACAAAGTGTCACCATTGGTATGATGATTTCTTTAGGGGGCACTTGTGGGGCATTGTTCTATGGTTTATTAGCAAGCTACTGGTCTGCGCGTAACGTCTTAATTTTATTTACGATCATTGCAGCAATTTCCGTCATTGCTTTTATTCTTTCTTCGACTGTTTTATGGCTTGCAATGGTACTAGGTGTCATCGTAGGCGCATTAATTAACGGCTGTATCAGCGGGCTTTACACCCTAAACCCAAGCATCTACGCTAGTGATATACGAGGTACAGGAGTTGGCTGGTCAATCGGCATTGGACGCATCGGCGCAATCCTCGCCCCAATGATCGCAGGCGTTTTATTAGACAAAGGGTGGGAAAAACAGAACCTTTATATTGGCGCCGCATTTGTGCTATTAATCGCAACCTTTGCTTTAATATTGTTGAAGAGAAATAGTACGATAAGGGAGTTATAGTAAAAATAAAAGCTGATAGCCATAAACTATCAGCTTTTTTATAAACGAAAGTGCGGTGGTTTTTAGCAATGTTTTTCTTTACGGATATGTTCTAACAGCGCATCGCAACATTGATCCAATAATTCATAGGTTTGCGTGAAGTTTTTGGTGTACCAAGGATCAGGGATATGATCGATACCAAGATTTGGACAAAGCTGGGTGATTTGAAATAATTTGTCTGGGTGATGCCCAAATAATTTTTCCAAATCCGCTAAATTTTGGTTGTCCATTGCAATCAGATAATCAAAATCTTGCCAATCTTTTGACCGCACTTTTCGGCTAGTAAAGCCTTTATTATCAATATGATGTAATTCAAGGGTTTCTGCTGTACCGCAGTGCATATCCTCGCCATCGTGCCAGCCTGATGTGCCAGCGCTGTCGCTGATAATTTTATTCGATAAGCCTGCTTGTTTCACTTTTTCGCGGAAAAGATATTCTGCCATTGGGGAACGGCAGATGTTCCCCAAGCAGACAAAAAGCACCTTCACTGTCATTAGCACGTTCCCCATAAATCATATTCATCCGCTTGCGTGATGGTAACGTTAATCACTTGTCCCACGCTGACCGCTTGGTTTGACAGGTTATCCACATAAACCACACCATCAATTTCTGGTGCGTCTGCCATTGAGCGTCCGATAATGACCTCTTCGTCAATTTCGTCCACAATCACAGGTAGCGTTTTGCCGATTTTTTGCTGTAAACGCTGTGCTGAAATGGCCTGTTGCACTTGCATAAAGCGGTGGAAGCGTTCTTCTTTTACCTCTTCTGGCACTTGATCTGGCATATCTGTAGCGACTGCACCTTCTACCGGGCTAAATTTAAAACAGCCAACGCGATCTAATTGTGCTTCTTGCAAGAAATCTAATAGTTGTTGGAAATCTTCTTCCGTTTCCCCCGGAAAACCTACGATAAAAGTCGAACGCAAGGTTAATTCAGGGCAAATTTCACGCCATTTTTTAATTCGTTCAAGGGTGCGATCGATTGAACCAGGGCGTTTCATCGCTTTGAGAATTTTCGGGCTGGCGTGTTGTAATGGAATATCCAAGTACGGCAAAATTTTGCCCTCCGCCATTAATGGAATCAAATTATCCACGTGCGGATAAGGATAAACATAATGCAAACGCACCCAAATGCCTAAGGTGGCCAACTGTTCGCACAAGCTGATGAGCGTGTTTTTAATCGGCTTACCATTCCAGAAAACCGTCTTGTTTTGGTTTTCTTTGCTTTGATCTAAAGAATAAGCAGAGGTATCTTGCGACACGATAAGCAACTCTTTCACACCAGCATCGGCAAGGCGTTTGGCTTCATCTAACACTTGCGTAATTGGACGGCTATCTAAATCCCCACGCATTGAAGGAATAATGCAGAACGTACAACGATGATCGCAGCCTTCAGAAATTTTCAAATAAGCATAATGTTTTGGCGTGAGCTTCACCCCTTGCGCTGGCACAAGGCTGATATAAGGATTATGGGCAGGCTTTGGCACATATTTATGCACCTGTTCCATCACCGCTTCATAGCTATGAGGGCCAGTCACTTCCAACACTTTTGGGTGAACTTCACGAATGCGATCTTCTTTCGCTCCCAGACAGCCCGTTACAATCACCTTGCCGTTTTCTTCCAATGCTTCGCCGATCGCTTCTAGCGACTCTTGCACTGCGCTGTCAATAAATCCGCAGGTATTAACGATCACTAAATCGGCATTTTCATAACTCGGAATAATGTTATATCCGTCAGAACGCAACTCCGTTAAAATACGCTCTGAATCCACTAAATTCTTAGGACAACCTAAGCTAATAAAACCAATATTTGGCGCTGAACTCATACAATAATCTCAATAATCACTCAAAACGGTGCATTGTACAAAATTCGTATGCAAAAGGCGATAAGTGCGGGGAAATTTCGCGGAAAAAAGCACCGCACTTTATAACGAAAAAGCCATTAGTTTTTCAACAAAAACGGGAAAACAAGCAAGTGCGGTAAAAATTTGTTGAATTTTTTCACCGCACTTTTATTTGTTATGCCTGCTTAGTTAAAGCATAAATAATGCTAAGAATAACACCGCAAGCACCATTCCTAAGCCAGTACGTTTGACAATTTCCACTGGGCTAACCATTGCTAGACCAGCGCATACAATGGTTACGCCAGCAATAGGAGAAGCGGTGCGTCCGATAGCACCTGCGATAGCCGCTGCCATACCAAGATTTAAGTGGGTATAGCCTAATTCTACCGCGTGTGGTGTTACCGCCGTGTTGAAAGCAATGGCTGCCGCATCGCCAGAACCAGTGAGCAAGCCCATTAAGAATGGCCCAATGGTTGCACCCCAGCGGACGAATTCGTTGGAATGTTTAAGGAACTCAATGGCGCTGTCAATGGCACCGGTGGATTTTAATCCTGCCACAAAAACGCTGGCGGAAATAATGATACCTAGCACGTTTGCATAAGCACTGCCCATTCCGTTAAAGAATTCTTCGGTAATTTTCGCTGGAGAAACACGGGTTACAATGATGGCGTAAATTGCACCAATTAACATTGCTTGTGGTACGCCCATTTTTGTCCACGCCAGCGCTGGGATTTCTTGTAAAGACGTACCGCCGATCACCAAAATCACCAACGGCAATAAAGGCGCAATGGCAAAAAGGAGGTTCGATTTTTGGAAAGATTGTTCTGCTTCTTTCGCTTCAGCTAAATAGGCTTGGCGGTGTTCTTCACCGTAATCTTTCAACATTAATGCAACCAAGGTTAGTGAAACTGCCGCAATCGCCCCTGCGATCATTGTGTAAGGCGCGTGAGATAGGTTCACTTGCGTGATGGTTAAGTTGGACATTTCCGCGATCATTGCAGAATGAGAAGAACCTGGACTCATCATTGAGCCGAACGTTCCTGCCAAAATCGCAGCCCCCGCAGTGGCAGGGCGTACGCCAGCACTTTTTAGCACGGGGATTAAGGTTGCGCCAACTGCAGCGGCACAACCAGCAGCAGAAGGGATCGCAATATTAATAAAGAAGGTGATGATCGTGGCAAAAGGGATTAAGAAAAATCTGAGTCCTGAAAGCGGTTTCGTCATTAAATGCACCAGATGAGAGTCGCATTTTGTGTATTTCATTACATAAGCAAAACCCATACTAGAACAGATCGCCATAATCAAGCCGCCGCTGGTCATTGATTTTGCAAAAGCGTCCAGCGCGCCCATTGGGTTTAGGGTGAGTAAGGACATCATCAACCCGAAGCCAATTAATACGGTGCGCGTTTCATATTTTTTTACCAGTAAATAAACCGCAGCGATAACGCCCAAAATCGCTACAAAAGATTTAAGTTCAAGCATTTTTCTTCTCCTTAGTAATCAAAGGTAACACCGCTTGCATAGCGTTCACATTGGCCATTTTTGCTGAATTTTAGCACCGCACTTTGCTGTGCTTCGCTAATGTCCAGCACTTTGGCTTGATTGCCTTGAATCTGTAATGCCGTGCCTTCAGGCAAGGCGTAAACGTGGGATTCAGGATTGACAATCAAAAATTCCGCCAAGCGTTCTTCACGGCTTTCACCGTTATGCCCTGCAATTTTGCCAGAAATAAAGTGTGGATTAAGTTGATGTGGGAAAAGATTTAAAGCATCAAAAGAAGGCGGATAAAGAATTGGCATATCATTGGTGGTCATAATGGTTTTGCCTGCCACATTTGCTCCTGCGCTCCAACCGAAATAAGGTGTGCCTTGTTGTATTTTTTGGCGAATGGCATCTAATAAATGGTGTTCATACAGCCCATTGAGCAGGCAGAACGTGTTGCCGCCGCCAATGGCGATCACATCAGCTTGCTCAATAATATCTAAATGACGCTTGCCACGATGGACAGAAACCACGTCCATTTCTAGCTCTGTCAAGGCTTGTTGCACCAGCGTTTCATACTCATCATAACTACGGCTCACACCTGCATAAGGCACAAATCCAATAGTTTTTCCTTTGTATGCAGAAAGAAAGCTTTTCAGCCACGGCATACAATGCACGAGATAACCCGTATTTTGGTATTTGGAACCGCTCATTAAAAGCATATTTTTCATTCTTGCCTCCTTGTGAATGCGAAAAATAACCTGTTAGGGTTAAGTGATTACAAGGAACATTATGCGTAGGAATAACAAAAAAGGCACGAGATTTACAATAAAAAGGTGAATTTCTTGATGTGTATCACAAAAAATCCACACCCATTTAATCTTCGACTAAATGCGGTGTGGATTGAAGTGCGGTTGTTTTTTGACGAGAATTTAATTAGTGTTTACAACCACCGTTTCCGCAGCAGCCTTCGCCGTCGTGATGGTGGTGATCGTGGTCATGATGATGGTGATGATGACCGCCGCAACCACAGCCGTGTCCTTCTTCATCGCTATCACCGTGTCCGCCACAGCAACCGCCCTCTTGGTGGATATGACCGTGTGCGATTTCTTCTAAAGTTGCTTCGCGAGTTGCCACCACTTCCACATCAAAAAGTAATTCTTGACCTGCAAGCATATGGTTGCCGTCCACTACCACATCATTTTCACCCACTTCCGTGATCACCACAGGTAATGGGCCAACATCTGTATCTGCGATAAAACGCATTCCAGCTACAAGCTCGTCAACGCCAACAAACACATCTTTTGGCACACGTTGCACTAAATTTTCATTGTATTCGCCATAACCTTCTTCTGGTTTTACACGAACTTCAAATTTATCACCAACGGATTTTCCCTCTAAGGCTTTTTCTAAGCCAATCACTAAATTATTATGCCCTTGTAAATATTCTAACGGCTGATTTACTGGGGCTTCATCAACTAATACACCGTCTTCGGTGCGAACTTGGTAAGCAATGCTCACCACAACATTTTTTGCAACTTTCATTTATAACCTCGTTGGCTTGTTAAAATTGCCCCATTGTATAGGAAATGGGGCAGGCTGTCATTATTCCTGAACAAGCTGAATTTTCGCCTCAATGCTTGCTCTTACGTTAGCTTTGCCATTGCCTAATTGCACTTCATCATTTGACATTGAACTTGCCATTTTCGCCATTGCATAAGGGCGAGCCACAAAGCGTCCGCTTTCCATTGGCGTGCGGATATTCAATTCCACAATTTTATAGCCTTTCGCCCCAAGCGATTGTTGAATTAATGTGGCTTTGCGGTTTAATTGTGTCAGCGCTTGTTGCATCATTTCATCTTCAATGCGATTAATTGCGTCAGAAGACACTTGAGAGTTCACATATTCAATCGCTAAAAGACCATTCAGCTCACTGATGGCTTTTGATAACGCCTCATTATTTTTACTTTGTAGCATTAACTGCCCACGAGCGATCCAGCCATTTTGTTTTCCCTCGCCATTATAACGCACGCGTGTGCTGCGGGAATTATCACGCAATTCCACGTCATCAGGATAGGCTTTTAAAATCTCAAAAGCACGATTTATTTTGCCGTTAATTTCCTTATTAGCTAACGCAAGATCTTTATTTTCTGCTTGGATAAATAATGTTGCTTGCAATAGATCGTGGGCAATTTCTTTTTCAACCTCCACATCAAAATTAATCACATTATTGTTGCTCACAGGGGTTGCCAAGGCAGAAAGTGGTAATGCCATTAAGGCAAAAGTCAGTTGTTTTAAGCGCATAAAAATCCTTATAAATTAATTGATTTGTTGCCATATCGACAGGTAAAAAGGCGAATAGTTCCGAAAATAAAAAATCCATAAAAAAGCACCGCACTGATATTTTGGTAAAAATAAAGTGCGGTGGGATTTTTACAAATTTTGCTGAGTTTTATTCTTCGTCATCAAAAAACTCGCCGTCTTCTCCATATTCATCTTCTTGTGCATTAGGATCTTCAAAATAGGTTCCCCAGCCATCATAAATGCCGTTAAATTTAGCAATCAATGGGAATAATTCTTTCTGTTGAGCATCAATTAATTCTGCCTTTAATTCAATTTCGCTAATGGCATCAAAAGAAAATAAGGTTTTGCCATCTTCATCTTGCCATTCTTCTGCGTCAGACACTTCATAACCTGCCTTAAACACATCAACGGCAATTTTTTCCAATTTATCAAAATCATAATGCGAAATATGATGCTCAATAATATAAAGCGCAGCAGGATCACTGCCATCATTAAGCAGGTCACGAATAATTTCACGCGTTGTAGCTTGAGATTCTTCTACTGTTGGAATAGCGTCCATTGTTGTTCTCCTTTTAGAAATAAGTGAATATTGAGCATTATTTTACTACGTTATTCAAATTTAGGATAAAAAAAATCTTCCTACTTATGAGGAAGATTTTTTCTAATCAGCGAATTATTTTTTTAATAAATCACGGATTTCAGTTAATAATTTTTCTTCATTTGAAGGCTCAGCAGGTGCTGCTTCTGGCTCTTCTGCTGGTTTCTTCATTTTATTCATACCTTTAACGACTAAGAAAATTGCGAACGCAATAATCACGAAGTCAACGATATTTTGTACGAATACACCGTAGTTTAAAGTCACTGCTGGCACATCACCTACCGCTTCTTTCAATACAACGTGTAAATCTTTGAAATCTACGCCGCCTGTGAGTAAACCTAAAACAGGCATAATCACATCAGCAACAAATGAACTTACGATTTTACCAAATGCACCGCCGATAACCACACCGACAGCCATATCCACGACATTACCGCGCATTGCAAATTCGCGGAACTCTTTCATAAAACTCATAAAATACTCCTAAATAAAAGGCTGAAAGGATTAATCAGCGGCGGCTATTATATGTACTAAAAAGGATAAGTACAGCATTTTTTTCATTTTTAGATAAAAAATGCACTCGGCTGGAATAATTTTTCTACATCTGGAATATATTTTTTATCACTCACATACACCACAATGCGATCATCTTCTTCAATCACTAAACTTTTTCGTGCAATCATCACATCATCGCCACGCAACACTGCGCCAATAATTGCCCCCGCAGGTAACTTGATGTCAGACACTTGTCGCCCAATCACATTAGAAGATTCCGCTTCACCGTGTACCACAATTTCTAAAGCTTCGGCGATACCGTGACGTAAAGACACCACGCTCCCCACATCACCTTTACGAATATGCCCAAGCAAGGCAGAAATGGTCGCCTGCTGTGGTGAAACCACAATATCCAGCGTTCCCCCTTGCAATAAATTGATATATGCCATTCGCTGGATCAGCACCATCGCCTTTTTCGCCCCTAAGCGTTTAGCGAGCAAGGCAGACATAATGTTCGCTTCATCATCACTGGTAAGCGAAAGAAAAACATCAATATTTTCAATATGTTCTTCAAATAACAAGGATTGATCAGAAGCATCACCGCAAAAAACTAACGTCTTTGATAAACGCTCTGCCAACGCAGTGGCACGTTCAGGATTACGTTCAATCAATTTTACTGAACATTGCTCTTCCAAACGTTTTGCCACGCCGCTACCAATATTTCCGCCACCAATAATCATTATGCGTTTATAAGGTTTTTCCAAGCGCTGTAATTCGCTCATAATGGCTTTAATATGAATCGTATCGCAAATGAACGTTACTTCATCGCCTGCTTCAATAATGGTTGAACCTTGCGGACGAATCACCTTATCCTGACGCAAAATTGACACCACACGGCAATCAATATGGGGCAGATGCTCTTTAAGCGCCGATAACGCATAGCCCACCAAAGGGCCACCATAATAAGCTTTCACCACCACAATACTAATTCGCCCATTGGCAAAATGCGAAACCTGCAACGCCCCAGGGTAATCAATCAAGCGAACGATTTCATCGGTAACCAATTTTTCTGGCGAAATAATATGATCAATGGGGATCACATCAGGCTGAAAAAGTTTATTTTTCTCACGCAAATAATCCGCACTACGAATACGCGCGATCTTAGTTGGCGTGTTAAATAAGGTATAAGCCACTTGGCAAGCGATCATATTGGTTTCGTCTGAATTGGTTACCGCCACCACTAAATCCGCATCCGCTGCACCAGCCTCACGCAACACTTTCGGTGAAGATGCCACGCCATTCACCACCCGCAAATCGTGCTTATCTTGCAAAGCAAGCAGGCGATCCGCTTGGTTATCCACAAGGGTGATGTCGTTATCCTCACTCACTAAATTTTCCGCAAGGGTCGTGCCAACTTGGCCAGCGCCTAGAATGATGATTTTCATTGTTGTGATCTCTTTGTTTGTGGCATTTAATTTTTATTTGGGTTTTAGCCATTTGGCTAATTGACTTTTTCTTTGTTGCTATAACGGGTTTCGCTCGTTGAGCGACTTACTTTCTTTTGTTTCCGCAAAAGAAAGTAAGCAAAGAAAAGCGTCCCCGATCAAATTGCTTTTCCTCATTTCGACAGAATTTTCTTAACGAAAAGTAAGCCCATACTCGCTACGCTGCGTTCAGGCGTTACTTTTCTAAAAATTCTCTCTTCATTCGGGCAATTTGGACGGGAAAATTTATCCTATTGCCCTTTATAGATATTTCAAAAACAGAAAGTGTGGTGGGATTAAAAAAACTTTTTAAAAAATTACCGCACTTTGTTATTACTTATTTTTGCTCTTGGCTGATTGCGTTTTTCTTTGTAGTTGTTATAACGTGTTTCGCACGTTATGCGACTTACTTTCTTTTGGTTATCCAAAAGGAATGTAAGCAAAGAAAACGTCCCCTACCATCGCTAAATTTCTTTTACCTCCATACGGCGTTGTTTTGCCTTGCCGTACTAGCGTACTGTCTGCGGCAAAACGCCTTGTCTGGAAGTAAGAAATTTTGCGAGCATTGCTTTTCCTCATTCCAATAAAATTCTCTTTACGAAAAATCAGCCTGATGTTCGCTTCGCTCTCGCTCGGCGTGATTTTTCTAAAAATTTTATTTCCATTCGGGCAATTTACAAGGGGATTGTCCGATATTTCACGTTCAATTTTAAATTTAAAGTGCGGTGAGATTTTTTTAAAGTTTTTTGAAAATATGACCGCACTTTTATTTTTCTATCATAAACACAATTTGTGAATTTTACGCTTTTTTCCGCAATTTTGCGTAATAAAATCCATCACCGCGATTTTCTTGTGGGAAGAATTGATGGCCGACCTGCCCTTGTTCGGGGAATGGCAGGGGCATTAATTCTGCCTCGGGGTGTTGTTGTAAAAATTCGCTGATTTGTTGGCAGTTTTCTTCTGGCAATAACGAGCAAGTGGCGTAGAGCAAGACGCCATTTGGTTTTAAGCATTGCCATAATGCGTTCAAAATCGATTTTTGTAAGGCCACCAACTGGGCTATGTCACTTTCTTTGCGTAGCCATTTTATATCTGGATGACGGCGGATAACGCCTGTAGCAGAGCAAGGAGCATCAAGCAAAATTCGGTCAAATTGCACCGCACTTTGTTCGAACTGTGGTTGAATTTGGGAGAGCCATTGTTCTGGCTGGCTAGCATCACCGCAAATCACCTGTGCGTGTTGCCTCATTCGTGATAAATTTTCTTCTACTCGTTTTAAGCGATGTTGTTCCACATCTAATGCCACCACTTTCGCTTGCGGAGCAAGTTCTAAAATATGGGTGGTTTTACCGCCCGGTGCGGCACAAGCATCCAAAATCAATTCACCATTTTGCGCTGCAAGTAATAACCCCGCCCATTGGGCGTGTAGATCCTGCACTGTGAGCCAGCCTTGCGCAAAATGTGGTAACTGAACCACGCTTTTCGCCTGAGCTAAGCGAATTGCTTGTGGATGATCATCCGCAACAGCTTCAATCTCCGCGTTTTGTAACAAGGTTAAATAATTACTAACCTGAGTATGCTGGCGATTGACTCGCAACCACATCGGTGGTTTTTGATTATTCGCATCAATAATTTCACGCCAATGGGGATAGGCTTTTTTCAGTTTATTCACGAGCCATTCAGGGTGCAAGGTTTGCCAATGCTTATCCACTTTCGCCAAAATCTGTTCCCGCTCCCGCAAAAAGCGACGTAATACGCCATTCACCACCCCCTTGAAGCGCTCTAATTTAAGGCTTTTTGCCGCTTTCACCATTTCATCAACCACAGCGTGATCAGGGGTACGCAAATATAACAATTGATACAGCCCCACCAATAATAAACAATGCACAAGGCGTGTTTTACCTTTCAATGGCTTATCCACTAAGTGCAAAATGATTTGTTCCAGACGGGGCAATACGCGACAAACACCAAAGCAAATTTCTTGTAACAATGGCAAATCTTGTTCTTTCAGTGAAGGTGTTTTTTCCGCCAATAATGTAGAAAGTGATTGTCCCTTATCTAAGACTTGCAAAAGATATTGTGCAGCCACCGCTCTCACAGAAAGTGCGGTGCTTTTGGGGAGAATTTTTGTTTTTGTCCGATTCATTATGCCAACACCTTACCCACTGTAAACCACTCAGCTCGGCCATTGAGTAAATCCTGTGCCGACATCATTTTTTTTCCTGATGGTTGCAATTGGGTGAGATTTAACACCCCCTCGACAGTGGCGATTTGAATACCTGTTTTATCTGCCCTTAAAATCGTACCTGCGGGCTGATTTTGATGAGGTAGCACATTGGCTTGATACACTTTCAAGGTCTGCTCGTTACCCTCTTTATCCGTGGTCACAAAATAGCTAATCGGCCAAGGATTAAACGCGCGAATACAACGCTCAAGCTGTGTCGCTGAAAGCTGCCAATCCAATTTTGCTTCTTGTTTAGAAAGTTTATCGGCATAGTTGGCAAGGGCCTCATCTTGTGCCTCGGGCGGAAACTGCCCAGCTTCCAAGCCATTTAACACATCAAGCAACGCATTTGGCGCAATCTGTTCCAACTTATGATAAAGGCTTAGAGAGGTGTCTTCTGGGCTGATGTCGCAATACACTTTATGCAGCATATCGCCCGTATCTAAGCCTTCATTCATTTGCATAATGGTAACGCCTGTTTGTTTATCACCTGCCCAAATCGCGCGCTGAATCGGCGCTGCCCCACGCCAACGAGGCAAAATCGAACCGTGTACATTCAAGCAGCCTAATCTTGGCGCGTCCAATACTGCTTTCGGCAAAATTAAGCCATAAGCCACCACCACCATCACATCAGCATTCAGCGCTGCCAGCTCCTGCTGCGCTTCCGCTTTGCGTAGGGATTTATGCTGATAAACAGGGATCTGATGCTGCTCCGCCAATTGTTTCACCGCGCTGGCTTGCAGTTTCTTGCCCCGTCCAGCTGGCTTGTCTGGCTGCGTGTAAACCGCAATCACATTATGCTCTGAATTCAACAGCGCCGCTAAGTGCTGTGCAGCAAATTCTGGCGTCCCCGCAAAAATAATATTTAAAGGTTTTGTCATCGCATTTCTCTTGATTATGCAAGGTTGGAATTGGCGTTAAGTATAATGTATTTTTGACTTGGGGTGAAAAGAATACTGAAAGAAAGGCTGATTAAAAATAAAGTGCAGTGGGAAATTTGCCAAAAAACAACCGCACTTAGTTAATCGCTAAAATGAAAAAGCGAGCCATTTGGCTCGCTGACAACATTTATCAAAACAAACTTAAGCGGTTAATTTTTACGATTTTTCCATAATCGGATCAATCGTCTATAACGCTCAGATACCGCTTGAATCAACTGCTCATCGGAAAGCTCGCCGGCAAGCCATTGAGAAGAGGGTTGTCCGAAGATTGTGCGACCAACAGCAAAACCTTTGACTAACGGCGCATTTGCAGAGGCTTTAAAGACTTGTTCAAAGGTTTCTTCTGGGGCATCTAACCCTAAAATAAGAATACCGCGGCAATAAGGATCACTTTGTTCGATGACGTGGCTAATCTCTTGCCAAGCCTGCGCAGAAACACCGGGTAATTTCCACCAATCTGGCTTAATGCCAATAGCATAGAAATGTTTAATCATTTCTGCATAATAAGCCTCGTTTTGTTCCATATCTGCAGGCAAAATAATTTCTAATAGCAATTCGTGTCCTGTTCGGCAACAAGTTTGGTAAACCTGTTTGAGCATTTCATCTTGTTCTGCACGCAAATCTGCATTATCGGCAGGGTGATAGAAAGCAAGACATTTAACAACCTGTTCGGCAGGCCAATTGATGAGTTGGCTACCAAGATCACCATGTTCTAAACGTAACGGACGAGAAGAAGGCAACTCAATTGGTCGCCCAATCCACCAGCCTTTACCGGTGATTTCATTGAGCGCTGCTTGTCCGAAGGTTGTATCAGCCAGAACACCGGCGTGTCCGTTGGCAATACTTTCTTGTTGTGCCGTTTGTTCGGCCGCTTGGACAAGAAGTTTTTTCAGAACAGGGATTCTATCTAAATTCGCACCGCACTTTTGCGCCATATCAACAAGTTGTTTACGATGATCAAAAGCAAAAATACAAAGATCGTCCCATTGGGTTTTACGCGTGGTAACACGATGTAAATGATTTAGTTGTAGATCAAGGTCAGGACGTGGCACACTTTCTGCTCGAGCCAAATAATCATCTAGCTCAACCTTGGTTGGCATTGCTGGCGCACAGCCGTGACGAGAAACTACTAGCGCACCGCAAGCATTGGCATAACGGCAACATTGCTCCCAGCTTTCACCATTGATATAGCCGCGCAATAAGCCTGACATAAAGGCATCACCTGCGCCTAAAACATTCAATACTTCAACTCGTACACCATAGACATTAATACCGCCGTCCAAATCATCAGGAATATCCCCCTCAAACACAGAGCAACCTAATGCCCCACGTTTACACACGAGTGTAGCATTGCTCACGTTACGTACATTTTTTAGTGCCGTTAATGTATCTGTCGAGCCACCTGCAATATGGAACTCTTCTTCTGTGCCAACTAATACATCAAAATGATGCAACACTTCTTGCAGTGATTTGGTTACCGCTTCGGAATCAATAAAACGTGTTTCACCATCACCAAGAGACGTTAAGCCCCACAAAACAGGACGATAATCAATATCAAGCAAACGTTTTGTGCCATTACGTCCTGCATATTCTAAGGCAGTTAATACTGCGTGGCGTGTTTTAGGATGAGATAAATGCGTGCCCGTAATCGCAAGTGCTTTAGCTGAAGCGATATAAGCCTCATCAAAATCTTCTGCGCTAATCGCCATATCAGCACAATTCTCACGATAAAAAATAAGGGGGAAAGTATCTTGATCTTTAATACCCAAAATCACTAACCCAGTAAGCCGTTCTTTGTCTGTAATTAAATGGCTGGTATCCACCCCAACACGTTGTAGTTCCTCCCGTAGAAAACGCCCCATATGCTCATCTCCGACACGAGCAAGCATAGAAGACTTCACGCCTTGCACTGCTGTGCCATAAGCCACATTTCCAGAGGATCCGCCTAAATATTTTGCAAAAGAGGTGACATCTTCCAAGCGGCAACCAATTTGTTGAGCATACAAGTCCACTGCCACACGTCCAAGACAGATAAGATCTAAGGTTTTTTCAGTCGTTTTCATTGTGCTTTTCCTTAGTGATGATGAAATCACAAAATACTTAACTCATAAAATCATAGTTAAATTAAAACATATATTTCAAAAATGTCATTTTATGAAATTAATATTTGAGAAGTAGATCACAAAGATTTTCACCTATCCCAAGAAAACTACGACTTCATCTTAAAATTTAGCAAAGAACATTTTCTGTTCAGATGAAATTTTTGCTATTATGAACCAAGTTATAAAATACTTATTTCGTTAGGAAGGTAGAATGCAAAATAACTCTCAGTTAGTCCAATTACAAAATGAAATCCGTGCGCGTTACGACAGTTTAAGTAAACGTTTAAAGCAAGTGGCACAGTATGTGCTAGATAACAGTAATAGTGTGGTGTTTGATACTGTTGCTACCATTTCTGAACGAGCCGATGTGCCGCCTTCCACCTTAATTCGTTTCGCTAATGCTTTTGGCTTCAGTGGATTTAATGAAATGAAGCAGATCTTCCGTGAAAACCTAATGGAAGAAACGGCAAATTATACTGAACGTTTACAACTTTTTCGTCAGCTTGAACCCGAACAAGCCAATCAAGAAAGTGCGGTGGATATTTTGAATATTTTTGCTCAAGCGAATTATCAAGCGTTACAGCAATTAGCTAGCCAAACCTCTGAGCAGGAAATACAGCAAGCAGTGGAAATTTTAAACAATGCAAACAATATTTTCATTATTGGCTTAAAACGTTCCTTTAGCATTGCGAGCTATTTAGACTATGCCCTGCACCACTTAGACTGCCGTTCATTTTTAATCAATGGATTAGGGGGAATGTTTGATGAACAACTTAATTTAGTTAAAGAGGGTGATGTCGTCATTGCGATTAGCTTTTCACCTTATGCAAAAGAAACAGTAGATATTATGCACACTACGGCAAATAAAGGCGTAAAACAAATTGCGATCACGGATAGCCAAATTAGCCCTTTAATCGCCTTCAGCGATGTTTCTTTTGTCATTAAAGAAGCCCAAGTACGCGGTTTTCGCTCACAATGTGCAACAATGACTTTAGTACAAACTTTGGCAATTGCACTTGCGTTAAAGAAAGAATTGCCTCCTTTAGAAAATAAATAATAGATAAACAAAAAGGCTTGAGATTGCTCTCAAGCCCTTGTCATTTTCGCTTGGAAAATTAATCACCAAGACGCTCTTTAATACGTGCAGATTTACCTGAACGTTCGCGTAAGTAGTAAAGTTTCGCTTTACGCACTGCACCTTTACGTTTCACGGCGATGCTGTCGATAACTGGTGAGTGAGTTTGGAATACACGCTCAACGCCTACACCGTTAGATACTTTGCGTAAAGTGAATGCACTGTGCAAGCCGCGGTTACGAATTGCAATAACCACGCCTTCGAATGCTTGCAGACGACGTTTACTTCCTTCAACAACCCATACTTTAACTTCTAAAGTATCACCTGGGCGGAAGCTAGGTACATTTTGTTTTAATTGTTCTTGTTCAATTTGTTTAATGATGTTACTCATTGTGTAATCCTTCTAAGATCCTAGTATTAACTGATGATTTTGCGAATGGTTAAACTCGCAATCAACTAATCAACTTTATTTGCTTGCTGTTCAAGTTTGACTTGCACCAGCAGTTTCCGTTGTTCGTCAGTCAGAGCTAGGCTTTCCAATAGCTCAGGGCGTCTTAACCAGGTTCGCAATAACGATTGTTTTAATCGCCATTTACGAATTTCTGCGTGGTTACCCGACATCAACACCGCAGGCACTGACATTCCGTCTAGCACCTCTGGCCGAGTATAGTGCGGGCAATCTAATAAACCGTCAGCAAAAGAATCTTCTTCTGCAGAGGCTTGCTTGCCTAGCACTCCTGGAATAAACCTTGCAACGGCATCAATTAATGTCATTGCTGGCAGCTCTCCCCCCGTAAGAACGTAATCACCCACTGACCATTCTTCATCAATTTCAGTTTGGATTACTCGCTCATCAATGCCTTCATAACGCCCGCAGACGAAAATCAATTTCTGATTTTTTGCCAGCTCTGTTACGCCATTTTGATCGAGTTTACGTCCTTGTGGCGAAAGATAAATCACCTTTGCCCCTTCTCCTGCTGCCGTTTTAGCCGCTTGGATTGCATCACGCAATGGTTGCACCATCATCAACATTCCAGGCCCACCGCCATAAGGACGGTCATCAACGGTTTTATGTTTATCCGTGGTGAAATCACGCGGATTCCAACACTGTACTTGCAAGAGATTTTGTTTTACGGCTCTGCCCGTTACCCCATACTCAGTAATCGCTTTAAACATTTCGGGGAACAATGAAACAAGACCAATCCACATTGTTATTTTCCTAATTTGTAGGCTCGAAATGCTACAACCTAAAGCTCACTGTATGCCTGAGTTTAGAAACCAGCGTCCCAATCCACTTCAATAGTCTTGGTGGTGAGATCTACTCTTTTAACTACTTGTTCATACAAAAACGGAATTAACCGTTCTTGTTTTCCAAAAGCATCTTTCTGACTTGCTCGCACAACTAATACATCATTTGAGCCAGTTTCCATCATTTCAGCCACCGTTCCCATATTGTAACCTTGTAGATTCACCACTTGGCAGCCAATTAAATCGTGCCAATAATAATCCCCCTCTTCAAGTTCAGGGAATACAGATAGATCTACGCCAATTTCAACATTAGTGAGGGTTTGTGCGATTTCACGATCATTAATGCCTTTTAATTTAACAATAAGTTCGTGATTATGATGTTTCCAACTTTCTAATTCTGTTGGCTGCCATTGGCCTTTAATTTTTAAAAACCAAGGTTGATAATCAAAAATGCTTTCGGCTTGTTCTGTTGATGAATAAATGCGTAACCAACCACGAATTCCGTATGTTGAGCCTAATTTGCCAACGACTTCAATTCTTTGTTGCGTCATTTTATTCACCTATAAACCTTAAAAACTGCAATTAAGCTGCAGCTTTTTGAGCTTCTTTTACCAAAGAGCTAACGCGATCTGATAAGCTTGCTCCTTTCTCAACCCAAGCATTTACACGCTCAAGATTGATACGAAGACGCTCAGCATTACCTGCCGCTAAAGGGTTGAAAAAGCCAACACGCTCAATAAAACGACCATCGCGTGGGCAACGGCTGTCAGCAACTACAATTTGGTAAAATGGGCGTTTTTTAGAACCGCCACGAGATAAACGAATGGTTACCATAACCTTCCTCTAATTAATTAATACTAAAAGAAAACCCACATCGAAGGCGTGGGAATGCTTACTTTTTTCTCTGTATATATAGACAAAAAGCCTGTGGATTGTACTCTTTTTTATGAAAAAAGCAAGGTAAATAGTGCGCTGAAGTGAATTATTCTTTAATAAAAACGTCTTCCTTTGCTACAATGTCGCAATCTATTTAAAAATAACCTGTGAACGTTAGAATGATGCAAAAACTTTTGGTAATCCGCAACGACAAACTGGGCGATTTTATGCTGATATTTCCCGCCTTAGCGTTGATAAAAAAGGCAAATCCTCAGTTAAAAATCACCGCACTTGTGCCTAAATATACCGCGCCAATGGCTGAGCTTTGTCCTTACATTGATGACATTATTATTGATGTGCAAGATAAAAAAGATAAAACCCAATTTAAGCAAGTCTTACAGGCCATTAAAGCAGCGCATTTTGACGGTGTGATCAGCTTTTTCTCTAATTGGCATAATGCAAAATTGGTGTGGCTAAGTGGCATTAAATATCGTCTTGCACCTGCGACAAAATTGGCGCAACTGGCTTATAACCATCGTTTAACTCAACGCCGTTCACGTTCCCTTAAGCCAGAATTTGAATACAATTTGGATCTGGCAAGGGCGTTTTTACAGGCGCAGCATTTGCCGATTACTGAACCGCACGCGCCTTATCTAGTCGTTCCACAAGAGATTTTACAAGCGCAAAAAAGTAAGTTCCAACAGCAGTTAGGGATTGTACAAAATAAAAAATGGATTTTCCTACATAGTGGCACGGGCGGTTCGGCAAATAGCCTTTCTTTAGCGCAATACGCCGAATTAATTCAAGATATTTTGCAACAATTTGATGCCTATATTGTTCTTACTGCAGGGCCAAATGAAAGCGAACAGGCGCATCAATTAGCCCAATTAGTGAATAATCCCAATGTGGTGATTTATGATAAGAATGAAGGGTTAGTGGATTTCACTTATTCTTTGGCTTGCGCAGATTTGTTTATCGCAGGTTCAACAGGGCCATTACACATTTGCGGTGCATTAAATGTGCCAACCATTGGTTTTTTTCCAAGCCATCGTTCCGCAACCCCATTGCGCTGGCAGCCAATTAATGATCCTTCACGCCATTTGGCTTTTTGTCCGCCAAATGAAGAGAAAGAACTGGCGAATATTCAAATAAATAAAATACTGCCACAAATTCAATCGTTTATTGTAAAACAATGGGCATAAATTGATAACGAGAAATAAAAAAGTGCGGTGAAAAAATTGCTAATTTTTCACCGCACTTTTTCTTCTGTATTTATGATTTATTACTATTTTTTACGCGTTCTAATCCACAAATCGGCATATTTAACAAAGGTAGAATGCCCTGAAAGCACGGCTAATAAAAAGCCTTCTTTGCCATCTAAAAATCCTGCTTTTAATAGATACATTTTGGCGAAAGTCGCAATGCCGTGCGTAATCCCTTGAAACAGCGTGGCTTTTTTGCCTTGTCTATGGCGCTGTTCCGCCCAAGCTTGCGCATAGTTAGCCGATTTCACCAAGTAATGATGCAAATTTTTATAAGGATAATGCAACAAGTTACCCGCCAATTTTTCCACTTTTGTATTGACAGGATACACCACTTTTTCGTGAACTAAGGCATCGTTATAGCCTGCATACTGGGTTTGATACAAACGCACTACATAATCAGGATACCAACCCGAATGGCGAATTAAGCGCCCGAACACTTCGCTAATGCGTGGAATATCGTACACCACATTCGGCAAATTGTTTGCCACCGCTTGCTGAATATTTTCCCGTAACTCATCGGTTACCCGTTCATCAGCGTCTAGCCATAGCACATAATCGGACGTAACATATTGCTGGGCAAGTTGGCGTTGTTTGCCAAAGCCTTGCCAATCGGTATTTTCATAGAATTTCGCGCCATATTGTAGGGCGATTTCTTTGGTATTATCGGTACTGCCCGAATCTAAAATCACAATCTCGTCCACCCAATCTTTCACACTGGCTAAGCATTGTGCAAGATCTTGCTGTTCATTTTTTACAATCATTGCAACGCTAATGGTTGGCATAATTTATCCCTTTTTTAAAATCACTTTTGCGCTAGTGTAACGGATCTTTGCTGAAAAGAAAAAAGAATGAAAAAATCACCGCACTTTATTTTTCAGGGGATAAGCAATTAACCATTATGCTTAATGTTGCTTGCACCACCCAGCCAATAGAAAAAGCAAACAATAATGTGCCAATGCCCACTGTGCCGCCGAGCATAAAGCCTAATACACAAACGGTAACTTCCATAATGGTTCTGACAATACCAACCTTGCAGTGAAAGCGGTGGCAAAGCCCAACCATTAGTCCATCTCTTGGTCCGCCACCTTGATGGCAGGTGAGATAAAACGCGGAGGCGATCCCAAAGAGCAAAATCCCGATGATGGCATAGCCAATACGCAATAGAATTCCACTTGGAGCTGGCAGAAAAGCAACACTAATGCCTAAAGCCAAGGCAACCAAAAGCATATTTAAGATTGTCCCTAAGCCGACACGGAGTTTGAGTGGCAGCCACATTAGCATCACCAATGCGCTAATCAATAATGATGCCCAGCCTACGCTAAATCCTGCCTGTAACGCAATGCCTTGTGAAAGTACTGTCCAAGGGGCTGAGCCGAGGTTAGAAAGCAAAAGCAATCCTTCGCCAAGCCCTAAAATCAATAAAGAAAGGATAAGTACGCATAAGGGCTGAAGCTCCACAGACCAGAAGTTTTTTGCTGTCCAAGGCGTTTTAGGGAGAACTTTAAATTGATTTTTCATAAATAAATTTGTCGTAAATTTGCACCGCACTTTTAGTTGTGATGATAAAGGAAATTTGCCTAAATCCCAACTTCTTAATCTCTATAACATATAGCTAAAACGTTTAAGAAATTGTTGCTTTTTACAGCAAAGCAATCGCTTGCCTTCACATTTTTGTACATTTTTGCAAGCATTTCATTACAAAAAACAGTAGAATTAGCTCGCTTTTTTATATCAATTTTACATTTAAGGAAATTCTAATATGAGTAGCTTAATAAGTGTGCTAGGCATTGTTGTACTTCTTGCTATTGCCGTTCTATTATCTAGCAATCGCCGTGCGATTAGTTTGCGTACTGTGGGCGGTGCGTTATTAATTCAAATCCTAATCGGTGCGTTTATTTTGTATGTGCCCGTGGGGCGTGAAATCTTACTTGCCTTGTCAAACGGAGTCAGCACCGTAATTAGCTATGGTAACGAAGGAACAAATTTCTTATTTGGTGGCTTAGCTGACGTTGAAAAATCGGGTTTTATTTTTGCTGTTAAAGTATTATCCATCATCGTATTCTTCTCAGCGCTCATTTCTCTACTTTACTATATTGGTATTA
Source organism: Avibacterium endocarditidis (assembly GCF_965138825.1). Lineage (NCBI taxonomy): Bacteria > Pseudomonadati > Pseudomonadota > Gammaproteobacteria > Pasteurellales > Pasteurellaceae > Avibacterium > Avibacterium endocarditidis. Next base: position 5,913 of record NZ_CBCSDH010000009.1, on the reverse strand, counting down.
TGCAATTTATTATCCGTATCATTGGCGGTGGCTTACAAAAAATATTAGGTACGTCTAAAGCGGAATCAATGTCCGCTGCGGCAAATATTTTCGTGGGACAAACAGAAGCGCCATTGGTGGTGAAACCTTATATCAGCAAAATGACTGAATCCGAACTCTTTGCTGTGATGTGTGGTGGCTTAGCCTCTATTGCGGGTTCAGTGTTAGCAGGTTACGCAGGCTTAGGTGTGCCATTGCCATACTTAATCGCAGCATCATTTATGGCAGCACCTGCGGGCTTGTTGTTTGCTAAATTGATGGTGCCACAAACAGAAAAATTCAATGATGACATTGAAAAAGTAGATTTGGAACAGCCTTCTAATATTTTAGATGCAGCAGCAGCAGGGGCTTCATCTGGTATGCAGTTGGCAATGAATGTGGGCGCAATGTTGATTGCCTTCGTAGCATTAATTGCCTTAGTCAATGGTTTATTAGGTGGTATCGGCAACTGGTTCGGTATGCCTGAACTTTCTCTTGGCTTAATTTTAGGTTGGATTTTCCGCCCTCTGGCTTGGGTAATTGGTGTACCTTGGGACGACGCTGCGGTTGCAGGTCAAATGATCGGGATTAAATTAGCGGTGAACGAATTTGTTGGCTACTTAGAATTTGCCCCTTACCTTGCTGCGGACGCTGCGGTACAATTAAGCGATAAAACCAAAGCGATTATTACTTTCGCCCTTTGTGGTTTCGCCAACTTCAGCTCTATCGCCATCTTAATCGGTGGATTAGGTGGAATGGCACCAAGCCGCCGTGGTGATATTGCACGTCTTGGTATCAAAGCGGTGATCGCAGGATCATTAGCAAATCTGATGAGTGCAACCATTGCAGGTTTATTTATCGGTTTAAGTGGTGCTGCACTATAAAATGTAAGAAAAGTGCGGTAAAATTTCACCGAATTTTTCGATAACACCACGACATTGTTCGTGGTGTTGTCATATTAAGACAAAGAAAACGTTTGCTATTGTAGATTATTGAACACAGGTAATAAATCTTCTTGAAACATAACGTTCAAAAATAAAGCAAATATTCTGTTATTCTAAAACAGCGTTCAATAATAAAGGAGCTTAAAATGAAACGCGTATTTATAATGATGTTAGATTCTTTCGGTATTGGTTCAAGTGAAGATGCAGAAAAATTTGGCGATAAAGGAGCGAACACCTTAGGCCATATTGCACAACGTTGTGCGGAAGGGCTAGAAGACAAAAATGGCCGCAAAGGCCCACTTCATCTGCCTAACTTTGAAAAACTCGGCTTAGGCTTGGCTGCGAAAGAATCTTGCGGTGAATTGCCAGCGGGTTTTAACCCTACGCCAAATTTAATCGGCGGTTATGCTTATGCAAAAGAAATTTCTTCAGGTAAAGACACTCCATCAGGACACTGGGAGATCGCAGGCGTTCCCGTGTTATTTGATTGGGGCTACTTCCCAGAACACGAAAACAGCTTCCCACAAGCGCTTTTAGATCGTATTGTTGAACGTGCGGGGCTTGATGGCTATCTCGGCAACTGTCATTCTTCTGGCACGGTGATCTTAGATCAGCTTGGTGAAGAACATATGAAAACGGGCAAACCGATTTTCTACACCTCGGCAGATTCCGTTTTCCAAATTGCTTGCCACGAAGAAACCTACGGCTTGGAAAAACTTTACGAATTATGTGAAATCGTGCGTGAAGAACTGGCTGATTACAACATTGGCCGCGTAATCGCTCGCCCATTTGTGGGCAACAAAGCGGGCGAATTTTCTCGCACAGGTAACCGTAAAGACTACGCCATTGAGCCACCTGCCAAAACCGTATTACAAAAACTAGTGGAAGAAAAACAAGGCGATGTGATTTCTATCGGCAAAATTGCGGATATTTACGCACACACGGGAATCACCGAAAAAGTGAAAGCCACGGGCTTGGAAGAATTATTCGACAAAACCCTTGTGGAAGTGAAAAGAGCGGGTGAAAATTCCATTGTTTTCACCAACTTTGTAAACTTTGACTCTGATTTCGGCCATCGCCGTGATGTAGCAGGTTATGCTGCTGCATTAGAATACTTCGACAGCCGTATTCCAGAATTATTAGCCTTAATGAACGAAGATGATTTACTCATTTTCACAGCTGACCACGGTTGCGACCCAACTTGGCACGGCACGGATCACACTCGCGAGCATATCCCTGTGCTATTATACGGTTCGCAAGTGCCAAAACAATTCTTAGGCAAACGCGACACTTTCGCTGACGTAGGGCAAACTGTCGCTGATTATTTTGATCTGCCGCCAATGGATTACGGCAAATCAATCATTGATTTTCACCATCAAGATTAACTTTAAGAGGATAGATTATGACTCCACATATTAACGCACCCGCTGGGGCTTTTGCTGACGTAGTATTAATGCCTGGCGACCCGTTGCGTGCTAAATATATTGCTGAAACCTTTTTAGACGATGCCAAAGAAGTAACCAACGTGCGTAATATGCTTGGCTACACAGGCACATACAAAGGTCGTAAAATCTCTGTAATGGGACACGGAATGGGTATTCCGTCTTGCTCTATTTATGCCAAAGAGCTGATCACTGAATACGGCGTAAAAAAAATTATCCGCGTCGGTTCGTGCGGTGCCGTGCGTCCAGATGTGAAATTGCGTGAAGTGATCATCGGGCTTGGCGCTTGTACGGATTCCAAAGTGAACCGCATTCGCTTTAAAGATAACGATTTTGCTGCTATTGCCGATTTTGATATGACCCAAGCTGCCGTGCAAGCGGCAAAAAACAAAGGCATCAATGTGCGTGTGGGAAACCTTTATTCTGCTGATCTGTTCTATACGCCAGATGTGGAAATGTTTGACGTAATGGAAAAATACGGCATTTTGGGCGTAGAAATGGAAGCCGCGGGCATTTATGGTGTTGCTGCAGAATTTGGTGCAAAAGCCTTAACTATCTGTACCGTATCAGACCACATTCGCACACACGAGCAAACCACCGCAGAAGAACGCCAACTTACGTTCAATGAGATGATTGAAATTGCGTTAGAAAGCGTATTGCTTGGTGATCAAGCTTAATTTTTAACAAAATCTCACCGCACTTTACTTTATTTGCGAAATAAGTGCGGTGATTTTTTTTGCCTATTTTTCATCTTCTTGATCCTTGCCATATCTCACGCACGAAAATATTGCTATAATTTTCCGCAATTTATTTTCATCTCAATCATCTAAAATGTTAAAGCGATTCACCCAAAAAATTCGTCATTTTATTCACCGAAAATTACGCCAAAGCTATCGTATTTCGCGTAAAACCATTGAGTTTTCCTGCTTATTGATCGGCGCGGCGTTGGTGTCCTTATTTTCTCTTGGCTTTGCGAAATTTGCCGATCTTGCCTTACACTGGAATGCCTTATGGACGGCGAAACACCCTTATGCTGTTTGGGTTGTGTTGCCCTTAGGCTTGGCATTTTTAGCTTGGTTTACCGCAAAATATACCCCCTATGTTTCGGGCAGTGGGATTCCGCAAGTGATTGCCTCTATTGATATGCCGTACAGCGCCAATAAAAGCAAGCTCATTGCTTTTGGGCAAACCCTGTGGAAAATTCCACTCACGTTTTTGGCGATGTTATTTGGTGCTTCCGTGGGGCGTGAAGGGCCGTCCGTGCAAGTGGGCGCAGCGGTAATGTATGCGTGGGGCAATGTGTGCCGCCGCCACGGCTTGGCATTCAAGGGCTTAAATGCCAATGAATTAATGGCAACAGGGGCGGCGGGAGGATTGGCTGCGGCGTTCAATGCCCCATTAGGCGGTGTAATTTTTGCCATTGAAGAACTCGGGCGGGGCATTTTATTACGCTGGGAACGTCGTGTATTGCTCGGCGTATTGGCTGCTGGATTTATTTTAGTTGCTATTGAAGGCAATAATCCTTATTTCCCCAATTATCACGGGCAAACTTCCGTACCTCATATGTTTTTATGGGTGATCCTCTGTGGCGTAGTGAGCGGGGTGTTAGGTGGCGTTTTTGCGTGGTTACTCGCCAAAGGCGTTGCAGGCACAGTCCCCGCAAAAATGCGTGGTTGGATCCGCCGCCACCCTATTTACATGGCGTTTATTTTAGGCTTGATTCTTGCAGGACTTGGTACATTCACTCACGGACAAACTTACGGCACGGGTTACGAAGTCGTAACCAAAGCCCTTGATGGTCAAACCGTTGCCTCAGAAGTTGGGATAAGTAAATTATTTGCTACGGTTGCCACTTATTGGACTGGCACGGCAGGCGGCATTTTCACTCCGGCACTCACTACTGGGGCGGGGATTGGTGTTCAAGTTTGGTCGCTTACGGGAGAAATTGTTGATCAACGCCTTTTAGTTTTGCTCTGTATGGCAGCATTTTTGGCGGGAGCAACCCAATCCCCTGTTACGGCAAGTGTGATCGTGATGGAAATGACTGCGAGTGAGCCTGTATTATTTTGGCTCTTGATTTGTAGCCTTATCGCTTCTATTATTTCACGCCAATTTAACGCAAAACCGTTCTATCATTTTGCTGCAGGGCGTTTCCGTCAGCGTATTCAAGAACAGGCAAAGCAAGATGAGCTGAAACAGCAAGAACAGCAAAAAGCCGTACAAGAAGAAAACAAATAATGAATCAACAAAAATCAACAAAAAAAACACCGCACTTTTATCGTGGGCGATTTTCTGTCGCCCCAATGCTCGATTGGACAACCCGCCATTGCCGCTATTTTCATCGCCAATTTAGCCAGCACGCCTTACTTTATACGGAAATGGTCACCACAGGGGCGATCATTCACGCCAAATACGATCATTTAGAATTTGATCTGGTGGAAAATCCTGTGGCACTTCAGCTTGGCGGTAGCGATCCCGATCAGTTGCAACATTGTGCTAGGTTGGCAGAACAACGGGGCTATCAAGAAATTAATCTCAATGTAGGTTGCCCCTCTGATCGCGTACAAAATGGAATGTTTGGTGCGTGCCTAATGGCAAAAGCGGATTTAGTTGTTCAGTGTGTTGAACAAATGCAATCCGCCGTGAACATTCCCGTTACGGTGAAAACGCGTATTGGTATTGATGATTTAGACAGCTATGAATTTCTTTGTGATTTCGTGCAGAAAGTAAGTCAAGCAGGCTGCCAAGAATTGATCGTTCACGCGCGCAAAGCGTGGCTCAGCGGTTTAAGCCCAAAAGAAAATCGCGAAATCCCGCCACTTGATTATGAGCGGGTTTACCAACTGAAACGGGATTTTCCACAATTGTGGATTAGTATTAACGGTGGGATTAAAACCATTGAAGAAATTCAAGCTCATTTGAATTATGTAGATGGCGTAATGGTGGGGCGTGAAGCCTATCAGAACCCAAGTTTATTAGGTTACATTGACCAAGCTTTGTTTGATCCGCAAAGCTCCATTGTGCGCCCAAGAGAAGCGGTGGAAAAAATGTTCCCTTATATTGAGCAACAGCTCACGCAAGGCGTTCACCTCAACCACATCACACGCCATATGCTTGGTGCATTCCAAAACTGTAAAGGCGCACGCCAATGGCGCAGACACCTCAGCGAAAACGCCCATAAAACCGGTGCAGGCATTGAAGTGGTGAAACAAGCTCTAGCCTTTGTGGAAGCCTAATTGTGCTGGATATTGAAGTAAAAAAATGATCTGCACCCCAAATCCTAGAGACCTAGGAAGTTAAATATTGAGCTCTGTATTGCACAGGGCTCAAATTGTTTAACGCGGGTTTAATCCGCACTTCATTATAATAGCGAATATATTCGTGCAGCGCCTCCTCCAGCTCCACGACATTGGTAAAAGATTCGGGTAAAAACATTCCGACTTCACAATGCTAAAAAAGCGCTCTATCACCGCATTATCATCGCAATTCCCCTTGCGACTCATGCTTTG
>NZ_CBCSDH010000008.1:0-102812 GCF_965138825.1 Avibacterium endocarditidis | reverse complement strand
AAAAACTTTCCTTTATTCTTGAAGGAATGTGAATTTCGGTTTAACTTTGGGCCACCAAAAGAGCAGTTAAAAATATTGCGAAAATGGTGTGAAATTTAGGGCTAATCTACTACAGCCCCATATTTTATATGGATATACATCATTTAATGCAGTTTTTTATTATAGAATATCTAATTATTTGCTTAATATGAATATTAATAATTTAGATTTTATAAAAAATAAGTATCAATATGCACTTATTTTATCTTCTAAAGGTAAATTACTATCAGGAGCAGAAATTAACCCTTATGCCAAAATTGGGAAAAGATTTATTTTGGATCACGGGATTGGCACGGTTATTGGCGAAACAGCGAAATTGGTGATGATTGCTATATGCTTGGTGGAGTTATTTTAGGTGCAAAGGGAATTTCTAATAACCCAGAAGGAATTAGACATCCAAGGATAGGAAATAATGTTCAGATAGGATCATTTTCTAAGTTATTCGGGGCAATAACGATAGGGAATAATGTTTTTATTGGTTCGGGTTGTGTAATAACTGAGAGTATACCAGATAATTATATGTTAAAACTGAAAGTCAATTAATAAAAGGAAACTCATAATGCGTTATATTTTATATATCATGTTTTCAATATCTTGTTTAGCTCTAGGCGGTATTTTTGTAAAGTTAAGTGTGCTTCCTCCAATAACAACTGGAATGTATCGAGTGTTATTTTCTCTGCCAATATTCTTTTTATTAAATAAGTTTTCAAATAGTGAAAATAAAATGAACAGAAAAGAAATTGTGATTTCGATTCTGGCAGGGGGTTTTTTAGCATTGGATTTAATTTTATGGAATATTTCTTTTCATTATACCACCGTGGCAAATGCGAATTTATTAGCGAATTTGGTTCCCTTTACAGTAGTGCCTATTTCCTATTTTGTTTATAAAGAAAAAATAAATCTGAATTTTATTATTGGTGCGGCTATAATTATTTTAGGTGTTGTGTTTCTTTTATATGGAAAAGTTTCACCAAGTATAAATAATTTTAAAGGGGATTTTTTGGCAGGATTAACTTCCGTATTCTATGGTTTATTTATTGTTTCAATTTATAAATTAAGAAATCGATTTTTAACAATCCAAATTATGACTTATGCAAGTATAGGCTGTTTATTTGTATTGCTACCTGTTTCTTTAGTTGTAGAAGGATTTTTTATTCCAGTGAGTTTCCAACAACTTTATCCATTATTAGGGCTAGCATTATTATCCCAAATTTTAGGACAAGGGGGATTAAGTTATTGTTTAGGCAAAGTAAAAGCGAGTTATGCATCTTTATTGGTATTAACGCAACCATTAATTTCTGCTTTATACGCGTATATTATTTTTAATGAGGCATTATCTCAATTAGAAGTAATGAGTATGTTTGTTGTTTTATTTGGTTTATATATTGCAAATAAAAAGTCAGTTTAAATAAACTACGTATCTTCAATACAATAGCCTATTATGCCATTTCCAATCAGCTTCAGATTTTCTTATAATAGGCGTTATGAGCTCTCTCCTTTTTACATTAATGAAAAAAATAGCGATAATTTCCACCGCACTTTTATTATTAAACGGTTGTGGCACGGTGGTGAAATTGGTTGATCCTACCGAACCTTATGAAAGTTATGCTGGCACGAAATACGATTGGGAAATGACCCAAAAGTGGGGGCTGCCAATTTTAGATTTGCCGTTATCTTTTTTATTAGACACCGCATTATTGCCCTATGCGTGGGCGGAAGAATCAAAATGAAATTAAACGCACAGCAACAACAAGCCGTTCATTATGTGTCTGGGCCTTGCTTGGTTTTGGCGGGCGCAGGCTCTGGCAAAACTCGGGTGATCATTAATAAAATTGCCCATTTGATCGCAAATTGTGGTTATTCCGCCAAGCATATTGCAGCGGTAACCTTTACCAATAAAGCCGCACGCGAAATGAAAGAGCGGGTGGCACATTCCATCGGTAAAGATCAAAGCCGCGGCTTGACGATCTCCACTTTTCACACCCTTGGTTTCGATATTGTAAAACGCGAACACAAGCATTTAGGACTAAAATCGGCTATTACGTTGTTTGATGATTCCGATCAAATGGCGTTATTGAAAGAATTGACTAAGGATTTGTTACAAGAAGATAAAGATCTGCTGAAAGCCTTGATGACACGGATTTCGCGTTGGAAAAATGATCTTATTTTGCCTGCGCAAGCCCTTGCCACCGCACGAGATCCGCAAGAGCAGACCTTTTCGCAATGCTATCAACGTTATGCTACGCAGTTGCGCGCTTATAATGCCCTAGATTTTGATGATTTAATTATGCAGCCAACCTTGTTGTTACGCGCAAATGCAGAAGTGCGGTCAAAATGGCAGGCAAAAATTCGCTATTTGCTGGTGGACGAATATCAAGACACCAACACCAGTCAATATGAATTAATCAAATTGTTGGTGGGCGAAGCGGCGCGATTTACCGTGGTGGGAGATGATGATCAGTCTATCTATTCTTGGCGTGGGGCAAAACCACAAAATATGGCGCGCCTGAAAAATGATTTTCCGCAACTAGAAGTGATTAAGCTTGAGCAGAATTACCGTTCCACAGGACGCATTTTGCATTGCGCCAATATTTTGATTGCCAATAACGATCACGTTTTTGACAAAAAATTATTTTCCACCTTAGGCGAAGGGGAAAAATTGCAGGTGATCGAAGCAAAAAATGAAGAACACGAAGCCGAGCGCGTGGTGGGGGAACTTATCGCCCATCGCTTTATGCGTAAAACCAAATACCGCGATTACGCCATTTTGTATCGTGGCAACCACCAATCGCGCTTGTTTGAAAAAGTGCTAATGCAAAACCGTATTCCTTATAAAATTTCGGGCGGCACGTCTTTTTTCTCAAGGGCTGAAATTAAAGATATGATGGCGTATTTGCGCGTGTTGGTGAATCAAGATGATGATGCCGCGCTGTTACGCATTATTAATACGCCAAAGCGAGAAATCGGCACGGCAACTCTTGAAAAATTGGGATCATTGGCATCGGAAAAACATATTAGTTTATTTGAAGCGATTTTTGATTTTGAGTTAATTCAACGCGTTACCCCAAAAGCCTATAACGCTTTACAGCATTTTGCTCGCTGGATTGTGGAACTGAATGATGAAATTTTGCGTGCTGAGCCAGAAGATGCTATTCGCCGAATGTTGAGCCAATTGCATTATGAAGAATATCTTTACGAAACCGCTACTTCACCAAGAATGGCGGAAGTGCAAAGTAAAAATGTGGCGACCTTATTCCAATGGGTAGCAGAAATGCTCAAAGGCGATGAGTTTAATGAGCCAATGACGCTCAACCAAGTAGTCGCGCGCTTAACTTTGCGTGATATGTTAGAACGTGGAGAAGAAGATGATGAAAGCGATCAGGTGCAACTGATGACGCTGCACGCGTCAAAAGGGCTGGAATTTCCCCACGTTTTCTTAGTGGGAATGGAAGAAAATATCCTGCCACATCAAACCAGCATTGATGAAGACAATGTGGAAGAAGAACGCCGTTTAGCTTATGTCGGCATTACACGCGCGCAACAAACGCTGACCTTTTCCTTATGCAAAGAGCGGCGACAATTTGGCGAAATTTTTAAACCAACACCAAGTCGCTTTTTAGAGGAATTACCGCCAGATGATGTGCAATGGGAAAAAGACAAACCAGCAATGACAGCAGAAGAAAAGCAAACCCAAACAAAGAAAAATCTTGCTAATTTACGAGCGATTTTGAAAGGCTAGTTGATATTTATTCTTCGTTGTAGATAAATCATTCAAACAAACGATTATTTGCAAAAAATCGTTTGACTTATGTGAGGGCAATCCGTATTATACCGCCCACAAACCGATTGCGGTGAGATGGCCGAGAGGCTGAAGGCGCACCCCTGCTAAGGGTGTATAGGGGAAACTCTATCGAGGGTTCGAATCCCTCTCTCACCGCCATTTACTCAGGGCACCCGTAGCTCAGCTGGATAGAGTACTCGGCTACGAACCGAGCGGTCAGAGGTTCGAATCCTCTCGGGTGCGCCATTTTGTTGAACTCTACAACAAAATTAAAATGATTAAATGATTGGTAAGTAACATTCAAATACGCACCCGTAGCTCAGCTGGATAGAGTACTCGGCTACGAACCGAGCGGTCAAAGGTTCGAATCCTTTCGGGTGCGCCATCCTACTTTAATTTCTTTTATATTTTTTCACTCTTATTTCAAACAATTCTATTACTTTTTCTTATTTTCTATTGTTTTTTAATCTAGAATCTGTGGCTGGCTTAATGACAGAGCATAAATATTGGCAATAAAATGGGTTTGTTCGCTTTCTGGAATAGGGATTGGCAGCAAGGATACTAATTCTGAATAGCGCTGAAAAACTTGCGGAAAAACCACCGCACTTTGCATTTCAGCCAAAATTTCTTGGGCTAAAGGGTGGGCAGCATAACCGCGCTTAATTCGTCCTAACGCCATTGCAAAATGATTAAACAGCATAAAAACTTGTGGGCTTTCCACATCAGCGTGCCACTGTGTGTGCAAATGATCTCGGATATGCAACATCCATTGCACGATTTCTTCATCGATCAATTTTCGTTGTAATAAAAACGTTAATTGTTGTTGCAGCCTCATTGCCACCTCGACATCATTTTCAGGTTAGAAAGTGCGGTGATTTTTTGCGATAAATTTTATTTACGCTTAACTTTACCGAAATCTCATTAAATAAAACAGTGCAGGGATCACAAATTTGTAGCAAAATACAGGAAATTTTAAAAAAGGTAGTAATGAATGACGGATTTGGAGTTTTTTGCCGATTATGACGGCTTAATTTTTGATATGGACGGCACGGTAATCGACACAATGCCAAGCCATAAAAAAGCGTGGGATAAAGTGGGCGAAACCTTAGGTTATCCTCTTGATGGTAACATTATTTATAAATTGGGTGGCGCACCAGTCAAGGTTGTTGCCGAAGAAATGATGAAAGAAGCTGCAATGCCGATGGCATTATTTGATCAAGTGATTCAGCTAAAACGCCAATATGGAATTGAATTGATTATGCAACATTCCACCTTGTTGCCAGCGGCGCAGGTGGTAAAGAAATTTGCTGGACAAAAACCTTTGGCGCTGGGAACAGGCTCGCACCGCAATGTGACCAATTTATTACTCGATAAATTTGATTTACACGCTTATTTTGATGCCGTGGTTACCGCAGAAGATGTGGCAAAGCACAAGCCAGAACCCGATACATTTTTGCGTTGCGCGGAATTAATCAAAGTGAATCCACAACGTTGCGTGGTGTTTGAAGATGCGGATCTTGGCGTGAAAGCAGGGCTTGCAGCAGGTATGGACGTGTTTGATGTGCGTATCAATCAGCTGATTAAGGGCAATTAAATGTTATCCAATAAGCAAAAAATGCTCGCAGGGCTGGCACATAAACCTCATGATCCGGAATTAGCGCAACTTCGCATCGAAAATAAAAAGCGCCTTTTTCAATACAATACGCAAATTTGCCCTTCTGAAACAGAAAAAAGAGCGGTGCTAATTCAGCAAATTTTAGGCAAATGCAAAAATGAACCCCATATTAACGCGCCGTTTTTTTGCGATTACGGCTGTTTTATTGAAGTGGGCGAAAACTTTTTTGCCAACTATAACTGCACAATGTTGGATAACGGTGGCATCACCATTGGTGATAATGTGATGCTCGCGCCGAATGTGAGCCTTTATACCGTAGGCCACCCCCTTGATGCGGAATTACGCAGCCAAGATTGGGAACAGGCGCTGCCGATTACCATTGGCAATAATGTGTGGATTGGGGGAAATGCCATTATCTTAGGTGGCGTAACCATCGGCGATAACGTGGTGATTGGTGCAGGTTCAGTGGTGAGCAAAGATATTCCTGCTAATAGCCTTGTGGTGGGCAATCCTGCCAAAGTGATTCGCCAAATTACCGAGCAAGATAGGCTAAATTATATTAACAAATATATGGCAGGCTATGCTTGATTGGCTGACTGATGGGCTATTGGGATCGCAAAATAGTCTATGGCTAATGTTTAGCAGCGCCTTTCTTAGTGCCACGGTATTGCCCGGCAATTCGGAAATTATTTTCCTTTTTCTCACCGCACCTTTTATTGGCGCGGTTTTCTCTATTGATCTTTTTGAATTGCTTGTTGCTGCCGTACTTGGTAATACATTAGGTGGAATGACCACTTATATGATTGGACGTTGGTTTCCCAAATTAGAACAAAAAAATCTGCAGCGCAGCTGGGCATTGAACAACATTCAGAGGTATGGCATTTGGACATTATTATTAAGCTGGCTGCCCATTGTGGGCGATGCCTTTTGCGCAATGGCAGGCTGGTTGCGTTTTAACTGGTTGAAATCATTATTATTAATAATGATTGGGAAATTGTTTCGCTATACGTTGTTATTATTAATTAGCCAAATTTAAGTAAAAAAATGCCACCTCGAAAGGTGGTGAATAACCTAAGGAACCAATTTTTATTAAACAACTGCAAGTTGCTATTTGTTGTGGAACGCTATACTAACATAAATTTAAGAAAATTTACAAAAAATTACAAAAAATAAATCAGGTTGTTCGCTTTTTGCACTTTGCTTATACTAGAACGGTGTCAAACAAGATGTTTTAGCTGATCAAGGAAAGAAAAAGCCACCCATAAAGAGTGGCAAAAATAACTTAAGGAATCAAATTTATTAAAACAACTGCAAGTTGCTATACTGTCAGACCGAATAATAACAGAAAAGTTCACGATAAGTTGAATTTTTTTTACAAAAATTTACATTTTATTTAGGAAAAGGAAAAATTATGCCATTACTCGATAGCTTTAAAGTGGATCACACTAAAATGAACGCCCCTGCAGTGCGTGTCGCCAAAACAATGCGTACCCCAAAAGGCGATGATATTACGATTTTCGATTTGCGCTTTTGTATCCCAAACAAAGAAATTCTGCCACCAAAGGGTATTCACACCTTGGAACACCTTTTCGCTGGCTTTATGCGTGATCACTTAAACAGCGAAAATGTAGAAATTATTGATATTTCACCGATGGGTTGCCGCACAGGATTTTATATGTCCCTCATCGGCACACCAAACGAGCAACAAGTAGCGCAGGCGTGGCTCGCTTCAATGAAAGATATTTTACAGGTGAAAGATCAAAAAGAGATTCCAGAATTAAACGAATATCAATGCGGTACTTACACCGAACATTCCCTACCCGAAGCCCATCAAATCGCACAACACATTCTTGAACGCGGTGTAGGCGTAAACAAAAATGAAGATCTGCTACTCGATGAAAGTTTGTTAGCACAGTAAATTCTCACTGATAGAAGGAAAACACAATGACAACATTAGGGACTGCACTGACACCAAAAGCCACCAAAGTGATGATGTTAGGTTCTGGTGAGCTGGGTAAAGAAGTGGTAATTGAATTGCAACGCTTAGGTGTGGAAGTGATTGCAGTGGATCGTTATGAAAATGCGCCAGCGCAACAAGTGGCGCACCGTGCTTATACCATTTCAATGCTTGATGGCGAGGCGTTGAAAGCCTTGGTTGAAAAAGAGCAGCCAGATTATATCGTGCCAGAAGTGGAGGCGATTGCCACAGAAACTTTGGTGGAATTAGAGCAAGCTGGCTTTAATGTTGTGCCTGCGGCGAAAGCCACACGCTTAACAATGAACCGCGAAGGTATTCGCCGTTTAGCGGCGGAAGAATTAGGGCTGCCCACTTCGCCTTATCAATTTGTGGATAATTTTGCAGATTTTCAAAGTGCGGTGGAAAAAATTGGCGTTCCTTGTGTGGTGAAGCCGATTATGTCTTCTTCAGGACACGGGCAAAGTATCGTGAAATCGTTTGATCAGCTACAAGCCGCGTGGGATTATGCCCAACAAGGCGGACGTGCGGGAGCGGGGCGTGTGATTGTGGAAGGTTTTGTCAAATTTGATTATGAAATCACCTTGCTTACGGTTCGCCATATTGGTGGCACTTCGTTCCTTGCGCCAATTGGTCATCGTCAAGAAAACGGCGATTATCGTGAATCTTGGCAGCCACAAGCAATGTCAGCGGAGGCATTAGCCAAAGCGCAGCAAATTGCGGAGAAAATTACCACCGCACTTGGCGGACGTGGGATTTTTGGCGTGGAAATGTTTGTGGCGGGGGACGATGTGATTTTCAATGAAGTTTCACCGCGTCCGCACGATACAGGAATGGTTACCCTTATCTCGCAAGAGCTGTCTGAGTTTGCCTTGCACGCCCGTGCGATTTTAGGTTTGCCGATTCCGCAAATTAATCTTATTAGCCCAGCGGCATCTAAAGCCATTGTGGTGGAAGGACATTCCAACCAAGTACAATTTGCAGGTTTAGAAAAGGTGTTGGCTGAACCCAATACGGATATTCGTTTATTTGGTAAGGGGGAAGTACAAGGCCATCGCCGAATGGGTGTAGTGCTAGCTCGCGATGAAAGTGTAGAAAAAGCCTTGCAAAAAGTGCAACGTGCTTACAATGAACTAGACATTATTTTATAACGAGTAGGCGAACAGAGTTCGCCTTTCTTACCTATTTAACAATAAGTGCGGTGGAAAATGCGTGTGAATTTTAGAACACACAGAATTGTTTCTGTAACGGGAGCAGAAATGAAGCAATGACAAAAAATGCGTAAACAATTAACGCCTATGCAACCCGAAACCCTACCGTTGCCACATAGCCTAAAATGCCGTAAAAAATCACCGCACTTAGGATAAGCAAGGCTTTGCCTTGTTGGGCATTGCGTTGATGAATGAGGTAAAGTATTCTTGCACTAATGCCTAAAATAAAAGGATAAACCCAGAAAAAAATCGACATCAACGTAGTTTGCAAATCAGTTAAACTGGGGTTTTTCAGTAAATTTGGCGAGATAAGTAGCGCCAAGGGCCAAAGCAAAATAGGCAGGCAAAAAATAGCGAGCGCCCAAGTAAAAGGGCTAAAGCCAGTGGGCATTTTTTGGTTATTCATTTATTTCACCATAACATCATCAAATTAAAGAGTTGAAATATAGCAAATGCAATATTTATTTGGTAGTGAAATTCGTAACTTTGCTTTTCATTTTCGTGATTATATTTTGGCGAAGTATCAACGTAATTTATCCATTCAAGAAATTTCACAGCAGGGGCAACCAGCGATTTTTGCCGTGTTTGCTGATGAAAATGATCCACTATTCCCCAAAATAGAACAAGAAGCACAGGCCTTTTTGCAAGATCCTAGTCATTCGCGTTATCAACAAGCCAGCTGGGAAACGGGCAAAATTGAACAAGCTGATGAAAATAAAGTGCGGTGGAAATTTCCTCATTTTTCCCAGTGGAAACAACAAAAATTTACTGTTTTTTTAACCGCACTTTGTCTGATTATTTATCTTTTTCAGCTACTTGGTTTTAACCAAGACATTTTGCTAGCCACCCATTATCCAGAGAGCTATGCGGAACAATCAGAGCTTTGGCGCTATTTTACGCATAGCCTTGTCCACCTTTCCCCGTGGCATATCACCTTTAATTTAGTATGGTGGTGGATTTTTGCTGGGAAAATTGAACAGAAATTTGGCACAGCAACGCTGGTGCTGTTGTATCTACTTTCTGCGTTTATCAGTGGTTTTGCGCAAAATATGGCATCAGGGCCTGCATTTTTTGGTTTATCTGGCGTGGTGTATGCGGTGCTAGGTTATGTTCTGGTATTGGATAAATTTAGTCGTCAGCACCCCTTTCATTTACCGCAAGGCTTTTTTACAATGCTCCTTGTTGGTATCGCCTTTGGTTTTGTTAGCCCTTTGATTGGAGTTTCTATGGGGAACACCGCGCACATCACGGGCTTATTAACGGGCGTTGTATTAGCCGGGGTAAAAATCTTGTTTGCCAAGCCACAAAAAACAATTTAAAAATAAACACAACATCAGGAAGAAGCAATGAAACAATCCCTTCGTCATAAAAAGATCATTTCGCTGGTAAAACAGAATGGTTATTTAAGCACGGAAGATTTAGTTAGCCTGCTTGGGGTTAGTCCACAGACCATTCGCCGTGATTTGAATGAACTGGCAGAAAATAATTTAATCAGCCGTCATCACGGTGGTGCGGCTTCCCCTTCCACATCAGAAAATTCCGATTATGTGGAACGTAAGCACTTCTTTTCAACAGAAAAAAGACGCATTGCCGAAGAAGTGGCGAAAATTATTCCCAATGGTTCATCGTTATTTATGGATATTGGCACAACCCCAGAAGCGGTGGCGAATGCCTTGTTAAATCACAAAAATTTACGTATTGTGACCAACAACCTGAACGCCGCTTATATCCTAATGCAAAATAAAAGTTTTGACATCACAATGGCGGGCGGTTCACTGCGACAAGACGGTGGTATCATCGGCGAAGCCACTGTGGCTTTTATCAAACAATTTCGCTTAGATTTCGGCATTTTGGGGATCAGTGCCATTGACAGCGACGGCACATTATTAGATTACGATTACCACGAAGTGCAAGTAAAACGTGCAATTATGGAAAGCTCGCGTAGCACCATTTTGGCAACGGATCATTCCAAATTTAACCGCCGCGCAATGGTATGTTTGGGATCACTCACCGAGCTGAGCCATTTGTTTACCGATACCCCACCGTCAGAGAGCATTATTCAGCTGTTAGAAGCAAGTAATACGTTAGTGCATATTTGTGAATAAAAAATTGGGCAATTTGCCCAATTTTTTATAATAGGTGCGAAGATTAAATCACCTTCGCCAACAATGTGATCGGGTGTAGGCAGGTCAGGCTGGTGGACATATCAATTTGCCATTTACAGGTTTCGCACTCTGAAATCACAAAATCAAATTGACCTTCTTCAATATGCTCAAATAGGGTTTTACCAATGGCTTGGGAAACTTCATAGTTTTCTGCTTTAAAGCCATAGGTTCCCGCAATGCCACAGCACTGACTTGGTAGCATTACCACTTCAAGATCTGGGATCAATTTTAATAACGCAAGCGTATAAGGCGCCCAGCCCGCTTTATCTACGTGGCAAGCGGTGTGATATGCCACTTTCAACGGCATTGATTTAAACTGCGGTGCGTTTTTACGTTGAAATAATTGATACAAATATTTCGTTACAATATTAATATGTGGACGTACTTTTGCGTTATCCATTCCCAAAATATGATGATATTCATCACGTAAATTCATTGTGCAACTAGAGGACGTTCCCACCACATCAAGCTCTTGATTAATAATGGTATTTTCTAGCTGAGCAAGGTTAAATTCGGCAAGTTGTCTAGCACGTTTTGGAAAGCCATTTACGCTCAGTGGCAGTCCACAGCATTTTTCTTTTTCCAATAACAGCACGCCAATGTCTAAGGCGTTGAAAACTTTGATCAAATCTTTGCCCAGTTGCGGATTATTATAGTTCACGTAACAGCCGTGATAGTATGCCACCTTGTCTTTGTAATAACGCTGACGCTCAAGGGCATTATTTTTATACCACTGACGGAATGAGCCAAAAGAATATTTCGGCAAACTACGATGCTGGCTTACTTTTAAGGTTTTTTCCAGTAAGAATTTCGTGGCTTTTAAGCCTGTAATGGTATTCACCACAGGGGCAAATGGCGTGTTGAGTTTGCCCATAATATCGGTGTTACTCAGCACGGCATCGCGTAATTTATGAATGAGCGATTTTTTCTGCTCTTTCAAATGGTTATTTCTCGCCCGCACGATCAAATCGCCAATTTTTACATCAGAAGGGCAAGCCACTTCACAGCGTTTGCAGTTGGTACAATATTTCAGTGCTTCATCATAGAATGCGGCACTTTTTAGGCGAAAACGTTCCCCATCTGGGCCAGCTTGCTTCGGACCAGGATAAAGCGGATTTTGTTTTGACACGGGGCAAACCGCCGTGCAAGCCGTACATTTTATGCAACTTTCAAAACTGTTATCCACATATTGGTGGCTAGGTGGCAAGGCGGCATTTTGTTTCGCATTTTCGATTAATTGTTGAATGTTCATTATTTGCCCCCTGCAAGAATCTGTTCTGCTACGGTGAGTGCGGTAACCACCGCCACGCCCGAGCTACAACCGAGTTCTAAATTATTGTAACCGCCAATCACTGAGCCGATAGCGTATAAATTCGCTAAAATCTCACCGCACTTTTGCACTTGGCATTTTTCATTAATTTTTACTCCCGCACTTTGATAAGGTTGCGGAGCGGAAAAGCGATCTCTTGTCCAAGAAAGGCGGTTGCCATTATCAAAATCGCCGTTGCCGATAATATCGAGATCAAAAATAGGCTCGAGAACCCGCTCAAATTCCGCCACAATCCCCGAACTAAAATAATGCCCTGAAGCCAGCACAAAATGCTCAGCATAAAGCGCATCATCTTGATGTAATTGTGTGTAAAGGGCTTTCACTTGGCGATCCTCAATATCCGCCCGCAACGCCTTATCGCCATTGAGCATTACGCCGCCCAACTTTTCAAAATGATCTCGCAGGGCTTTTCGCTGACGCATTCCCAGTAAAGAAGGCGGTAGTGTTGGTAGTTCAAATAAATTTAGCCCTGTCGCCTGTTTGAGGCTGTTGAAGAAATGATTGTCGCTCATTCCAAAACAGGCGGGTAAAAACACCGCACTTGCGTTTCCTGCGGCTTGTTGGATCTCTCGTACTAACTCGCCGAACGCCAGTTTATGCTCCAGTACTTGGGAAATATTGACGCTACGAAATTCCCGTGCGTTGTTGCGAAGTTGGTCTAATTGCGGAATGTGCAAATAGCCAATACTCACATCACAATGGGCAAATTGCGGATTTTGTTTTAGGTTATCCGCCAATAATTGCGGTTGAAAATCGTGATAGCCTTCAATACCTAGCACTGCAATGCGTTTATGGGGAAATTCAGCTTGTGATAATGGCAAGGTTGGCACGCTGTTTGCCGAAAGCCAAGTGCGACGTAAACCGCCCAAAGGAGTAACACGGAGATGATTTTCTTTATGTGAGCCAATCAGATCCAAATTGAGCGATTGGGCTAATTGTTCAAAGTGTTCTGCTTTAGCAAGCACCTGATCTTTTCCCAATAACGAATAAGGATGCTGTGGCACTTGCTCAGCAAAGTGCGGGTAAATTTCAGCGAAATTTTGCACCGCACTATTTTTTACTTCGCTTCCTTCTGGAAGCAGGCTGAGTAAATCTAACGAGCCAGAGGAAAAATCCATCGCCGCTTGTCCGTTGTTTACGATGGCACAATGTTTACCTTGTTGTTGCAGCGCAATGGCGCAGGTTAAGCCTGCTAAGCCACCGCCGATAATAATTACATCAAATTTCATTGCTATCTGTCCCCTGTGTGGCTTGTTCATCAAGTGGTTTAACATCATTTAAACCAAGTAAACTGTAATAAATCCAACTGGTAAACTCTGCTTCGCGTACCGCTTCTCCCCAAGCGATAGGCTGAATGCCGCGCCAACGTTCTTCCATAAAAGAAGCCAGTTGAGTGGTGGATTGGCGTGGTGTGGCAACATTAAAACGTGCCATTAAGCCTGCCGCACGACAGGCGCAAAGTTCCGCTTGGCAGGTTCCCATTCCCACACGGGTACGGCGGCGTAAATCCACCAAATTATTCACTTTGAGTTCATCAACGGCATAACGCACTTCCCCTGCACTCACCGCTTCGCATTCGCACACTAACGAGCGATCAAGGCGTTCTTTTTCTAATAATTTCGTGGCTCGTTGCCCATGGCGATAAACCGCAGAAATTTTAATCGGGGTTGGGAGGGAAATAATTTGTTTGTAGGTTTCTTCTTGTGTTGTGCCTGAACCCGGTAAAGGTTGGCTAGCAGTGGTACAAGTGGCAGATTTATTGAGTTTTTTGCACACCAAATCCGTTGCCCATTCTGCCATTAAACGATAGGTCATTAATTTCCCACCTGTGATGGTAACAAAACCCTCCAACCCATCACGCTCAGCGTGATCGAGCAACACAATGCCACGGCTCACATTTCGCCCTGAGGGATCATCATCAGTAGCAACTAGTGGGCGTACCCCCGCATAAGCACGCAGCACACGGGTATGGCGTAGGGAAGGAGCGAGTTTTTCCCCTTCACGGAACAAAATATCCACTTCTTCAGGCGTTACCACCATATTATCAATTTGATCATAAGGAATACGGCTTGAAGTTGTGCCGATCACGCAAATGGTATCCCCCGGCACGAGAATGTCCGCATCGGCGGGCTTACGGCAGCGGTTAATCACTAGATTATTAATGCGATGCCCCATAATCAGCAACGCCCCTTTAGCGGGGAACATTCGGATTTTCAGATCCGCATATTCGGCAATGCCTTGCCCCCAAATTCCGCCAGCATTCACCACCACAGGAGCGAAAAACAAACGTTCTACTTTATTTTTATGATCGTAAACTTTTGTTCCAATCACGCGATCGCCTTCACGGATTAGCCCTTTGACTTCGCAATAGGTGAAAATTTTTGCCCCACGTTCGCTGGCATCAAGCATATTGGCGGAAGTAAGGCGGAAAGGATCGATAGAACCATCAGGCACCACCACCGCGCCCACTAAATTTGGATTGACCGAAGGCTCTAAGCGTCTAGCTAAATCAGGCTCAATCGCCACTGCTTCAATGCCAGCATTATCGCAAGCGGTAAGAAAGGTTTTTTGATAGGCCAAATCATCTTCAGGCAGCGTGATAAATAGCCCTTTGGTGTCTTCAATACAATGGTGGGCGATATTTTTTAAAATGAGATTTTCTTGGATACATTCGCGCGCAGATTCTTCATCATTCACCGCATAACGGGCGCCACTGTGCAACAGCCCGTGGTTACGTCCCGTTGCCCCTGTGGCAATATCACGGCGCTCCAACAACACACAATTAATGCCACGCAACGCACAATCGCGTGCAATTCCCGCGCCCGTTGCACCACCGCCAATGATGATCACGTCCGTATTGATAGGCGAAAAGTCCTGTGCATTTTGATAAAAGTGCGGTGATTTTTTCATCGCTTTTCCCCCACATTAAATTTGTAAATAAAAAGATAAGATTAACGGCTCTATCATACGATAAATGTTCGTTTTAGAAAATAAAATGAGCGAATTTGTATTAAATTATGTGAGGTAGATCACTATTTATCCGTCATTGAAAAGTTTTTGTTATTTTTTTGTGATAAACATCACATCTTAAACTTTATCTTCTTTTCGTTTTTTATTTTCTCGCTATGATATGTTGGAAATGTTCGTAAAAGAACGTATTTCATCTATAAAAAAATAACAACTTGGAGAATATCTATGTTTGGACCATTTAAACCAGCTCCTCACATTGCGGAGCTGCCGAAAGAAAAGATAGATTCCACTTATAGACGCTTGCGTTGGCAAGTGTTTGCAGGGATCTTCTTTGGTTACGCCGCGTATTATTTCGTGCGTGCCAATTTCGATTTAGCACAAAAAGGGTTGATTGAAGCAGGGCTTTATAACAAAGCTGAACTGGGTATTATCGGGACTGGGGCAGGTTTAGCTTATGGTTTGTCAAAATTCTTTATGGCAACCATTTCTGACCGCTCAAATCCGAAAGTTTTCTTACCTTGTGGTTTGTTGCTTTCAGGTTTATGTATGACCCTAATGGGCTTAATGCCTTGGGCGACATCAGGCATTTTAGTGATGTTCGTGATGATCTTCCTTAATGGTTGGTTCCAAGGTATGGGGTGGCCACCGTGCGGACGTACAATGGTACACTGGTGGTCGAAAAATGAACGCGGAACAATCGTCTCTATCTGGAATACCGCGCACAATCTAGGGGGAATGGTGCCGGGCGCAATGGTGCTATTAGCCAGTGCGATTTATTTCAGTGAGCACGGCGTGCAAGCCACTGCAAAAGATGTATGGCAACAAGCACTTTACTATCCGGGTATTGCGGCAATGATTGCGGCCATTCCAGTATTCTTAGTAATGAAAGATACGCCACAATCTTGCGGTTTACCAGCCATTGAAAAATGGCGTAATGATTACCCAGATGATTACAACGAAAAAACCTACGAAAACGATCTCAGCACCAAAGATATTTTCGTTACTTATGTCTTAAAAAACAAATTGTTATGGTACATCGCCATTGCTAACGTGTTCGTTTATCTCATTCGTTATGGTGTATTAAAATGGTCGCCAGTGTATTTGGGTGAAGTGAAACATTTCAATATCAAAGGTACGGCGTGGGCATACACCATTTATGAATTAGCGGCGATTCCGGGAACGCTTATTTGTGGTTGGGTATCCGATCACCTATTTAAAGGTAAACGTGGTTTAACGGGTTTCATCTTTATGATCTTAACTACCATTGCGGTAGTGGCATTATGGTTAAACCCAGCAACACCAGAATCTGAACTTGCGCAATATACAGGCAAAGCGTGGTATCAAAATCCGTATCAATTAACTGACTTTATCTTAATGACCACCATCGGTTTCTTAATTTATGGCCCAGTAATGTTGATTGGTTTACACGCCCTTGAACTTGCACCGAAAAAAGCCGCAGGTACAGCAGCAGGGTTCACTGGCTTATTTGGTTATCTCGGTGGTACCGTTTCCGCTTCAGCTGTTGTGGGTTGGGCTGCGGAATACTACGGCTGGGACGGTGGTTTCTATGTAATGATCACTGGCGGTATCTTGGCAGTATTGTTACTCTTAATCGTAACTATTCAAGAAGCAAAACATAAAGCCACATTAGGCGATCACTACGGTAAATAGTGAATAATTAGAAAGGAAGTGCAGCAATGCCCTTCCTTTTTTATTCGCAAAAATTTGGTGAAAAAGCACCGCACTTTAATAAAAGGAGTTCTTATGACATTCAAATTAAAAAAATTAGCTCAAGTTGTTGTCTTATCCACCTTAGCGTTCACTTGTGTGCAAGCAGTAAACGCAATGCCAACAATGAATAATAATGAAAAACTTGTTATCGCTCACCGTGGTGCAAGTGGTTACTTACCCGAGCATACGCTAGAAAGTAAAGCCCTTGCCTTTGGACAAAAAGCGGATTATTTAGAGCAAGATTTGGTAATGACAAAAGACGATCATCTTATTGTTATTCACGACCATTTCTTAGATGGATTAACGGATGTTGCCAAAAAATTCCCAGACCGCAAACGGGAAGACGGACGTTATTATGTGGTAGATTTCACCCTTGCAGAAATTCAATCTTTGAATATGACAGAAAATTTTGAAGTGAAAGATGGCAAACAAGTTCAGGTTTATCCAGATCGTTTTCCAATGTGGAAATCCCATTTCAAAATTCACACTTTTGAAGATGAAATTGAATTTATTCAAGGGCTAGAAAAATCCACAGGGAAAAAAATTGGGATTTATCCTGAAATCAAAGCGCCTTGGCTACACCATAAAGAAGGTAAAGACATTGCCAAAGCCACCTTAGAAGTGCTGAAAAAATATGGCTATACCCAAAAATCTGATCGCGTTTATTTGCAAACCTTTGATTTTAATGAACTTAAACGCATCAAAACAGAATTATTGCCACAATTAGGTATGGATCTGAAATTAGTTCAACTTGTGGCTTACACCGATTGGCACGAAACGGAAGAAAAAAATCCGCAGGGTGAATGGGTAAACTATGATTATGGCTGGATGTTCAAAGATGGCGCAATGGCAGAGGTAGCAAAATATGCAGACGGCGTAGGGCCGGGTTGGTATATGTTGATCGATAAAGATCAATCCACAAAAGACAAAGTAGTTTACACCCCACTTGTGCAAGAATTGAAAAAATACAATATGGAACTACACCCTTACACCGTACGCAAAGATGCCTTACCAACATTTTTTACTAACGTAAACCAAATGTACGATGCCCTATTAAACCAAGCTGGCGCAACAGGCATTTTCACCGATTTCCCAGATACCGCGGTGGAGTTTTTGGGGAAAGGGGAGTAAGTTTGAACCACTTATGTGAACGTTAAATAAAAAATCGGAAAGGTAACTTTCCGATTTTTTTTAGTTAATGATGTTCTGTTTCAGTATTAAACAACGCCTCAATAAATTCTTCTGCTTGGAATGGACGCAGATCTTCAATTTTTTCGCCGATACCAATATAACGAATCGGTAATTTGAATTGATCGGCGATGGCGAAAATCACGCCGCCTTTGGCTGTGCCGTCTAATTTGGTTAAGCTAATTCCTGTTAAGCCCACTGCTTCATTGAATAATTTGGCTTGGCTAATGGCGTTTTGCCCAGTGCCCGCATCAAGGGTAAGCATAATTTCGTGCGGCGCAGTTTCATCGTATTTTTTCATTACACGAACGATTTTTTTCAGCTCGTCCATGAGATTATTTTTATTTTGCAAACGCCCTGCGGTATCGGCAATCAAAATATCAATATTGCGTGCAGCCGCAGATTGCATTGCATCATAGATCACCGAAGCGGAATCTGCTCCCGTGCTTTGTGCCACCACAGGAATATTATTGCGTTCTCCCCACACTTGAAGCTGCTCCACCGCAGCGGCACGGAAAGTATCGCCCGCCGCCAACATCACGGATTTGCCTTGCATTTGGAATTGGCGTGCGAGTTTACCAATGGTCGTGGTTTTCCCTACGCCATTGACGCCCACCATCAAAATCACATAAGGCTTTTTGCTGGTATCAATTTCTAAAGGCTGCGCCACAGGCTTGATAATCTCTGCGAGTTCTAATTTTAATTGTTGATACAGTAAATCTGCATCTTTTAGCTGCTTGCGACTGGCGTGCTGCGTTAAGTTATTGATAATTTTCGTAGTTGTTGGCATACCAATATCAGCAATGAGCAACTGTTCTTCCAATTCTTCAAACAGATCGTCATCAATTTTTTTGCCCGAAAATAGCCCGAAAAAGCCCGAACCGATATTTTGTTTGGTACGAATTAGGCCTTTCACCAAACGGCTAAAAAAGCCCCCTTCGCTTGGTTTTTCTTGCGTTGAAATTTCTGAATTTTCCACCGCACTTTGCTCTTGTGGAAGGTCTGTTTGCTCTACAATTTCTGTTTCTTGTACTAAAACTTCGGGATTTTCTACCGCAACTTGCTCTTGCGGAAGCTCGGTTTGCTCTACGATTTCTGTTTCTTCCACCAAAACTTCTGGATTTTCTACCGCACTTTGTTCTTGTGGAAGCTCTGTTTGCTCTATGATTTCTGTTTCTTCCACCAAAACTTCTGGATTTTCCACCGCACTTGGTTCTTGCGGAAGCTCTGCTTGCTCNNTGATTTCTGTTTCTTGCACTAAAACTTCAGGATTTTCCACCGCACTTGGTTCTTGCAGAAGTTCGGCTTGCTCAGTGATTTCTGTTTCTTGCACGTCAGCTTGGTTCGATGTTTCTTCTTTCTTTTTTCCTAATCCAAACCAAGACCAAAAACCACCTTTTTTATTTTTTTCTGCCATAAATTACTCGCTATTATGAAAAAATTACTGATTTTCTGAATTTTATACTAAACTATGCCACCTGATTTTATTCTGTTACCGAATGCAAAAGTCGGCTGAAAATGGACATTAAGTTCAGCGAAAAGTTTGTATAGTTTATCATAATTTGGCGAATCCCTATGAAAAAAAATCCTGCGACACGCAAGCAACATACTAATCTGGCAAAAGGTGAAGTTCGTATTATTGCAGGGCTTTGGCGTGGGCGGAAATTACCTGTGTTGAATGCGGAAGGATTGCGCCCAACAGGTGATCGCGTGAAAGAAACGCTATTTAACTGGCTGATGCCTTATATTGTGGACGCAATTTGTTTAGATTGTTTTGCCGGCAGCGGTTCATTGGGGTTAGAAGCCCTTTCACGCCAAGCCAAGCAAGTGACCTTTTTAGAGCTCAATAAGCAAGTGGCAAAGCAACTCACGCAAAATCTACAACAGCTTAAATGCACGCCGCAGCAAGGGCGTGTAATCAACCAAGATAGCTTGCATTATTTACAGCAAGCGCAGCAAGAACCCGTATTTGACTTGGTATTTCTCGATCCGCCTTTTCATTTTGATCTCGCACAGCAAGCCGTTGATTTGCTGATTAAATTTAATTGGCTTAAGCCCAATGCGCTAATTTATGTGGAAACGGAAAAAAACAAAACTCTAAGCCTGCCTGATAATTGGCAAATATTAAAAGAAAAAACCACCGGGCAAGTGAGTTATCGGTTGTATCAATATTTGCTGGGCGAATAATACTTCTTTAACCCCTTCGATATAAGCCATTTTCGCTCACCACCAAACCTTGTAATTCCAAACTTAATAACTGAGTGAGTAGTGCATCAATGGGCAAAGACAAGCGGGCGGAAAGCTCATCAAGGCTGATGGCAATATGGCTAAGTTGGGCGTAAAGTTCGGGGTGGCTTGGTGGTTCAGCTTGTTGTGGGGTAACGCTTTTTTCTTGAGTGCTATTTTGATTAAATGGGAGAGCTTGCTGTTTTGGCTGTGCATAAAATGATGCAGAATAGCCGTAATTCGGCAGATTATCCACAATGTCCTGCACATTTTCCACCAATGTTGCCCCTTGTTTAATCAATTTATGGCAGCCTTCACTAAAGCCATTTTGGATATTACCAGGAAGCGCAAAGATTTCTCTATTTTGCTCAAGGGCGTAACGTGCGGTGATTAATGAGCCACTTCGTTCTGTGGCTTCGATGATCAATGTGCCAAGAGAAAGTCCGCTGATAATACGATTGCGGCGTGGAAAATTTTCTGCCACGGGCGGTTGGTTGGGCAAAAATTCAGAAACCAATGCCCCATTATTCTCAATAATTTGTTGCGCTAAACCACGGTGTTTAGCGGGATAAACCGCATTCAATCCACTGCCTAATACGGCAATAGTCTGCCCTTTTTGCGCTACCACCGCTTGATGACAAAAACCGTCAATGCCTAGCGCCAAGCCACTGGTAATGACAAAACCAGCCTGATTTAATTCTTGAGCGAAAAACTTCGCCCAATATTCCCCATAATTAGAGCAATAACGGCTGCCCACAATAGCAATTTGTGGCTGCGAAAGTGCGGTTAAATTTCCTTGTAAAAATAACAGCGGCGGCGCTGACGGAATTTGTTTTAACAAATAAGGATAATCTTGCTCAGTAAAATTAAGCAAAAAATTGCCCGCACTTTGCGCCCAATCTAACGCCGGCTCGATAAATTTACGCTCAGGATTAAACCAACGCTGAATTTGTTTTTCTGTCCACCCCATTTGTTTGAAAGCAATCGCGTCATAGTCTAAAAGCTGTTCAGGGCTAATTTCAGCCAGTATTTTTTGTATCGTATTCGCGCCAAGTTTTGGCACTTGTAATAAGCGGAGTAAGATCTCGTTTTTTAGCATTGATATTTTAGAAATTGGCAAAATAGAGTTGTAGCTTAAAAGAAAGGAAAGAAGAAAAGTAAACTTTGTTTGCGTTTTGCGACAGTGATCGAGAATTTAATTCCTATTTGGGGAATTAGAAAAGTAATAACGCCCTGGGTTGAGGGCGTTATTTCAGCATTATTGTTTAGCCTGATGTTTTTCCAACCACTGTTGCATAAATTGGATTTCGCTTTGTTGTGCGTTGATGATATTTTCTGCTAGCTGACGTAATTCAGGATCTTTGCCATATTTTAATTCTATCTCAGCCATTTTCACTGCACCTTCATGATGTGGCAGCATACTGGCTGCGAACGCGACATCAGCATCTTGATATTGCATTCCTTTTTCCATATCCGCGTGCATTGCAGACATACTTGCCATTAATTCACTTTGCATTGCATTAGGTTGATGTGCAGCGTGATGATGTGGCATTTCAGCCATCGCAGTGCTAGAAATTAAACCGATTAAAATCAATAGTGCTTTTTTCATTGTGAGTACCTTATTTTTGTATGATTAAATGAGCCAAAATAATAAACCTTACCCTTAGGGTAAGGTCAAGAAAAAACCAAGACTTCTTCTCATACATTTCTTTGATAAATTTAGGGTTATCTTATTGATGTATAAGTAAAAATGATAAACTCTGTCAGTTTTCGATATTTTATGCTATAATCTATTTGTTTTTGAGAATTTCATATCGACAAAGTATGATTTTTTCGTCTTTTTGTACTGTGAGGTACAACTCAATGCGTTGTATAAACGTTTATTGCTAAGAAAGACGTAATGAACGTCTTTTTTAGCTCAAATTTGAAGCAATTTCATTCATCAATTTGTTTTGTATTCTTTATTTAAGCGAGCTATTTAGCGGCTATTTCAATTTATTTGTTGAGATTGATATGTGCACAAAACATTAACTTAAAGGAGAATCATTATTGTGTCTTTTTCTGCTTTTATTCATAAAAGATCATCGTTTAACCCCTTTGTTATAGGGGCAACTTTATTACTGGTTATTTTGTTGCTCGTTGCAACGTTAATTTTGCCAGAAAAAACCACCGCACTTTTAAACTGGGCGAAAGCGGGCGTGTTTGCTAATTTTAGCTGGTTTTATATTTTAGCCTTTTCCGTTTTTCTTTGTTTCTTATTCGTGTTATTGGTCAGTAGTTTGGGTAATATCAAGCTCGGAACGAATGAAGAAGAGCCTGAATTTTCTTTCCTTTCTTGGTTGGCAATGCTGTTCGCTGCAGGAATGGGAGTGGGATTGATGTTCTTCGGCGTAGCAGAACCGCTCACCCATTATTTTTCCGCCATCACCACAGGATCTGCCGAACACAAACAACAAGAAGCCTTATTGCATACCTTTTTCCACTGGGGAATTCACGCTTGGGCAGTGTATGGCGTGATTGCCTTAGCGCTCGCCTATTTTGGTTTCCGTTATAAATTGCCGTTGGCGTTGCGTTCTTGTTTTTATCCTTTATTGAAAGATCGCATTAACGGCAAGATCGGCGATGTGATTGATATTATGGCGTTAGTCGCTACCCTATTCGGGATCATCACCACCCTCGGATTTGGTGCCGCACAGCTTGGTGCGGGGCTAACTCAGCTTGGCGTGGTGGCTGAAAATAGTTTCGGCTTGCAAACGGTGATTATCGTTGTAGTGATGTCCATTGCGGTATTTTCCGCTATTTCTGGCGTAGGCAAAGGGGTGAAATTACTTAGTGAGATCAATCTCGGCTTAGCCCTTGCCTTGATGTTGTTTATTTTAATCGCAGGCCCAACACTGTATTTGCTCACCACATTTAGCGATAACATTGGCATTTATTTGAGCAATTTAGTACGCCTAAGTTTTAAAACCTATGCGTACGAAACAGAAAACACTGCGTGGTTCACTGGTTGGACAGTGCTTTATTGGGCGTGGTGGTGTTCGTGGGCGCCATTTGTGGGCTTGTTTATCGCGCGTATTTCCCGTGGTCGCACCATTCGTGAATTTATCTTCGGCGTGCTAGCCGTACCAAGTTTATTCAGTATTCTATGGTTTACCGTGTTCGGTGATAGCGCCATTTGGTTAGAATTAAACGTTGCCAACGGTGCATTGCACGAATTTACTTCTGCACCAGAAAAATTATTGTTTAAATTCTTAGATTATTTACCGCTCTCAGCTCTCACTGGCACGTTAGCCTTAGTGATTATTTCGCTCTTTTTCATCACATCAGCAGATTCAGGAATTTATGTGCTAAATAATATGGCATCACGCGATAAAAGCCTTTCCGCACCGCGTTGGCAAGCGATGATGTGGGGCTTAGTGATGATGGTGCTTGCCATTGTGCTAATGCGTGAAGGCGGGCTAGGCACGCTACAAACAATGACTTTACTGGTGGCACTGCCTTTTGCAATGCTGATGTTAGTGATGTGTGTGAGCCTATGGAAAGGCTTGAATGCGGATCAAAAATACTTCGCCGCCAAAGTAACCCCAACCAGCTTGTTATGGACAGGGGAAAAATGGCGAGAGCGTTTGGGGCAAATGCTTAATCAAACGCAAGAAAAGGATATTTTAAAATTCCTTAACCGCACTGCTTTGCCTGCGATGCGTGAGTTGCGTCAAGAATTGGTTAATGTGCATAATTTGAACGTGGAGGTAGTGCAAGCCTTAGATTCTGACGAACCAAGCGTGGAGCTTATCATCAAGAAAGAATCAATGCGTGATTTTATGTATGGAGTGAAATCCGTAAGCCACGAAATTGCCTCACAGTTGGTTGATGATGAAAACCTCCCGCATATTCAGCATTCCGTAACCTACCAGCCGATGACTTACTTCGCTGACGGTCGTACGGGCTATGATGTGCAATATATGACACGCAACGAACTCATCGCCGATATGTTGCGTCAATATGAACGCTATCTCAGCTTGCTAGAAGACGTGGGGCAAGAGCTAATGTCGCACGAGCAAACGGAGCTGGCGGAATAATTTAAGCGGTAGCAACGAATAAAAACAAAGTGCGGTCAAAAAAATGATAGAATTTTGCCCGCACTTTTTTACGCGAACTTTTCTCGCTTTTGATTATTTATGGAGAACTTTATGGATACCGCATTTATTTTATCTGCCATTGTGGGCTTAGGGATTGTGGCGCAATGGCTAGCTTGGTATTTGAAACAGCCCTCAATTTTATTTTTATTGCTGATTGGGATTATTGTCGGCCCTGTGCTGAACTTGTTTAATCCCGATGTGATTTTGGGCGATTTGCTCTTTCCGTTTATTTCCCTTGGCGTTGCCGTGATTCTTTTTGAAGGGGCGCTCACGCTAGAGTTTGACGAAATAAAACAACACGGCAAGGTGGTGCAGCTCTTGGTTTCGCTCGGAATGCTTATCACCGTCAGCGTGATTTCCGTTGCCACTTATTTTCTATTTGATGTGGATTGGCGCATCGCCTTACTGTTCGGTACATTGGTGTGCGTAACTGGCCCAACGGTGATTGTGCCATTGTTGCGTAGCGTTCGCCCAAACAGCAACATTGCCAATATTCTCAAATGGGAAGGCATTATCATTGACCCAATCGGGGCGATCGCCGTGGTTTTGGTGTATGAATACATTATTTCTGGCGGTGAAGCCAGTGAAATCGGCACCTTTGCCAAAATCATTGCCGTAGCAGGCGTGATTGGAATGGCAGGTGCGTGGTTGCTGGCTAATCTGATTAAACGCCATATGATCCCTGAATATTTGCGCAACGTGTTCGTGCTTGCTTACATTTTGCTGTTATTCACTGCATCAAACCATTTCGCCCACGAATCAGGGCTATTAACGGTTACCGTGCTAGGCGTGGCATTGGCGAACTGGAAAGGCTTCCCGAAAGATCATATTTTAGAATTTAAAGAATCCCTGACCGTTCTGCTGATTTCCACCCTGTTTATCATTTTAGCCGCGCGGGTGAATTTAGAACATTTAGCGAGCGTGGGAATGGCAGGCATTTTGCTGTTATTTGTGGCAATGTTTATCGCTCGTCCACTTGCCATTTGGTTTTCTTCTATTGGCTCAAGTTTAACTTTAAATGAAAAGTTGATGATTAGCTGGATTGGACCGCGCGGGATTGTCGCCGCAGCCATTTCTTCTCTCTTCGCGATTAAATTGCAAGAAACCCAAATTCAAGGCGTGGAATTGCTCGTGCCGTTAGTATTCACGATTATTATTGGTACAGTGCTAATTCAAGGCTTAGGGGCAAAAACCATTGCAAAATTGTTGAATGTGCAAGAATCGGTGTACAAAGGCGTGTTGATTATTGGTTCAAACCCTGTAGCGCTAGCCATTGCGAAATCCTTAAAAGATCAAAATGTGGACGTATTGGTGGCAAGCCGCCATTATAACGAAGTAGCGAAAGCCAGAATGTTGGGGTTGCGCACTTACTACGGCAACCCAGTTTCCACCCACGCCGATGGGCATTTAGATCTTATCGGGTTGGGCAATATGTTCGCTATTAGTACGGACAAAGAACTCAACACCTTGTCGGAAATTCATTATCGCCACGAATTTGATAAAGAAAACATTTACCGCATTCGTTTTAGCGATGATAACAATCCAACGGAACGTTATGATATTCAAGACAACTACCGTTCCAACTGGCTTTTCGGCAAAAATGTAACTTACGCGAAATTAGCCAGTATGCTGGCAAAAAATGCGCGTGTTAAGGTAACCAATCTTACTGATAGCTACACTTATCAAGATTACAAAACCACCAACAAACAATTTGTGCCGTTATATACCATTGATGATAAAGGCTTTATTTCTATTATCAATGACGAACAAACGATCCCAACTAATTGCCGTATCGTGGCGTTAGTGGCGGAAGAAGAAACGGCGAAAAGCGCATAAAAATAAGTGCGGTGGAAAAAATGGAAATTTTTCACCGCACTTTGTTTTTCTGATTGCACGCTTATCAACGCGAATTAATGGGCTTCGTCCCAGTTATTGCCCACGCCCACGTCCACAATCAGCGGCACCACAAGCTCCGCGGCATTTTCCATTAAAGATTGAATGAGATCGCTGTAATGAGCAATCTGCGCTGCGTTCACTTCAAACACCAATTCATCGTGAACCTGCATAATCATTGCGATATTCGGATCTTGCGCAATGGCGCTGTCAATGGCGATCATCGCACGTTTAATAATATCTGCCGCCGTGCCCTGCATTGGGGCGTTGATCGCAACACGCTCTGCACCTTTTCTGCGCATTGCGTTGCTCGATTGAATCTCAGGTAGATACAAACGGCGTCCGAACAAGGTTTCCACATAGCCTTGCTGTTTGGCTTTTTCGCGAATATCAGTCATAAAGGTTTGCACACTGGGGTAGCGTTGGAAATACAAATCCATATATTTTTGCGCATCACCACGGGGAATGCCAAGCTGACGAGAAAGCCCAAACGCGCTCATTCCATAAATAAGCCCAAAGTTAATGGCTTTCGCACTGCGGCGTTGTTCGCTGGTAACCTCATCAAGTGGCACGCCAAAAATTTCTGCCGCGGTGGAACGGTGAATATCCTTGCCTTGCTGGAATGCACTAATCAAGCCTTGATCTTGCGATAAATGCGCCATTATGCGCAGTTCGATTTGAGAATAATCCGCCGCGATAATTTTATACCCTTCGCGCGCAATAAAGGCTTGGCGAATGCGGCGTCCCTCTTCATTACGAATAGGGATATTCTGCAAGTTTGGATCGCTAGACGAAAGTCGCCCCGTTGCTGTTACCGCTTGATGATAAGAGGTGTGAATCCGCCCCGTGCGTGGATTAATCATCAGCGGAAGTTTGTCCGTATAAGTGGATTTTAACTTCGCTAAACCACGGTGTTCAATAAGCAATTTCGGCACAATATGCCCTTGCTGCGCCAGCTCTTCCAACACTTCTTCATTGGTGGAAGGCGCGCCTTTTGGGGTTTTGGCGATAATCGGCAAACCGAGCTTTTCAAACAGGATTTCTTGTAATTGTTTGGTGGACGCAAGGTTGAAATTTTCTCCCGCCGCCTGATGCACTTGGCTTTCAAGTGCGGTCAATTTTTCGCTAATTTCTTGCGATTGTGCGAGCAAGGTTTGGCTGTCCACCAACACGCCGTTACGTTCAATGCGTGATAACACGCCCACTAACGGCATTTCGATGTCATCAAATAACTTCACCAAACTTTCCGTTTGCGCCAATTCTGGCCATAGGGTTTGGTGCAATTTCATCGTGATGTCCGCATCTTCCGCGGCATATTCACTGGCTTGTTCGATAGCAATTTTATCAAAAGTGAGCTGCTTTTTGCCCTTGCCGGCAATGGCTTCAAATTCAATGGTTTGATGATCCAAATGGCGTTTGGCAAGCTCGTCCATATTGTGTCGCCCTGTGCTGTTTAGCACATAGGATTCCAACATTGTGTCGAAACGCACGCCTTGCAGCACAATGCCGTGATTGGCGAACACGGTGAGATCGTATTTGATATTTTGTCCCACTTTTTCAATCTGCGGATTTTCCAATAAAGGCTTGAGCGCCGCTAAACATTGCTGCTTGTCTAACTGGCTCGGCACACGTTCAAAATAGGTTTCGGTTGCGTCTGCGCTGCCGAATAAATCCCCTTGTGATTGACTTTCACGCGCCACTTCGTGCAAATGATCAAGGGGGATATAGCAGGCTTCGCCATTTTCTAAAGCAAAAGAAATGCCCACCAAGTTGGCTTGCATTACGTCTAAATTATCAGTTTCCGTATCCACCGCAATGAGTTTGGCGTGCTGAATTTTATTCAGCCATTCATCAAGCTTGGCTTGGCTATCCACGGTTTCATACAGAGTGCGGTCGATTTTTACCGAATTTTTCACCGTACTTTTTGCTACATTTTCTTGTGCTGTTGGCGTTGCAAATTTGGCGCTTTGCAAATCCCCTTTAGTTAAACCGCTTTCGCCGTCCATCACTTCATTCAGCCAACGCTTAAACTCATAGCGCGCGAAATATTCCACCAATTCATCACGCTGATTTTGCCCAAGTGTGAGTTCTTCTGGTTTCACCGCTAACGGCACATCGGTTTTGATGGTCGCAAGAATGTAAGACAAATCTGCATCAGCTTTGGCGGCAAGCAATTTTTCGCCTAATTTCTTCGCACCACGAATGGGTAGCTCCGCCACTTTTTCCAAATTGGCATAAATCTCAGCCATACTGCCAATGCCTTGCAAAAGCCCAAGCGCAGTTTTTTCGCCCACACCAGCCACACCGGGGATATTGTCCGCACTGTCGCCCATTAAGGCCAAATAATCAATAATCAATTCAGGCGGAATGCCATATTTTTCAATCACGCCCTCGCGATCCAGCAGGCTATTATTCATTGTGTTGATGAGCATAATGTTATCGTCCACCAACTGCGCCATATCCTTATCGCCCGTGCTAATCAACACTTTTTTGCCTGCCTGAGAAGCCTGCACCGCAAGCGTGCCGATAACATCGTCCGCTTCCACCCCTTCAATGGATAAAAGTGGAATGCCAAGGGCTTTGATAATGGCGTGCAAGGGCTGAATTTGCTTGCGCAAATCATCTGGCATTGGCGGACGGTGCGATTTATATTGCTCAAATAATTCATCACGGAAAGTTTTCCCTTTAGCATCAAACACCACCGCAATATGGCTCGGCTGCACCTGCGCAATCAAACTTTTCAGCATATTCAACACGCCATACATCGCCCCCGTTGGCTCGCCAAGGGAGTTGGTGAGCGGTGGAAACGCGTGAAACGCACGATACAAATAAGACGATCCGTCAACTAACACAAGTGGATTTTCTGCAATTTTAGCCATAAAATTCTCAATAACAGTGATGAAAAATGGGGGATATTATAGCGGAAAGTGCGGTGGGATTTTGAAAAATTTTGCAAGAATAAGCTGACAATGCACAACGCACCTCATTATAATCGCCCGAATTAATTTACTGAACGCAGAAAAGTGAAACACAAACTATGAATATCATCTCCGTAACAGACCGCGAAACCTTGCCCTTAGACCACTTGCTTAATCTCTGGCAAGCCAGTGTGGAAGCCACTCATCATTTCTTATCTAAAGAAGAAATCACTGCCATCCGTCCCTATGTGCCAGAAGCCCTCAAAGGCGTGGAGCATTTATTACTGGCGGAAAAAGACGGTGAAATCGTGGGGTTTATGGGCATCAACGGCACAAAATTAGAAATGCTCTTCATCGCCCCAGAACAGCGCGGCAAAGGCATCGGCAAGGCCTTATTACTGCACAGCATTGAAGAATTTGGTGTGAACAGCCTAACCGTCAATGAACAAAACCCACAAACCGTGGGCTTTTACCAGAATATGGGCTTTCAGACAGTAGAACGTCACGAGTTGGACGAACAAGGGAATCCGTATCCGATTTTAATTATGAAAAAATAACACTTGAATTTTGGTTTGAGAGATTAAGCAACAATGCAAGAAAAAATCCAACGCGCACAAGGCTGTTTATTAGGACAGCTGGTAGGTGATGCACTGGATAGTTTGGTAGAATTTTTACCGCCACAAATGATTCACAAAAAATATCCTAACGGTGTCCGTAAATTAGAAGATGGCGGCACTTGGGATACCATTCCAGGTCAACCGAAAGATGATTCTGAAATGGCTTTATTGCTAGCACGCTACTTAGTGAAAACAAGTACTTATAATGCGAAAGCGATGCAAAATGCTAATCTGTTTTGGCTTAATTCGCAACCATTTGATTGTGGAGTGACCATTGCTTCTGCGCTGTTAGGGAGAAAAAATCCAAATAGTCAAGCCAATGGTGCTTTGATGCGCATTAGTCCTTTAGGTATTTTGGGGACAAATTATCCACTAGCAACCGTGGAAAATTGGGCAATACAAGATGCTCAACTGACTCATCCGAATCCTGTTTGCTTGCAAGCAAATGCGCTAATGGCTAGGGCTATCGCCGAAGCCATTAATCAAAACACCGATGCTAAGACGTTGTTTATTAAAATCAAACATTGGGCTCAGGCGTTGGCAGTCGACGATTTATTACTCCAAGCTATTGAAGAATCAGAGATTGCCCCACCAAAAGATTACATTACTCAACAGGGTTGGGTGATCATTGCCTTTCACAATATGCTATGGCAGTTGCAACACGCCTGGGAGCAGTTTATGGCATTAAGGCCATTCCTGAACAATGGCTAACAGCGATTTTAAACTGTCGCCCTTCTATAGATCTTCCTTCTATAAAACGACCACGCCCTAAATGTTTTTGGCCAGTTGATGCGTTAGAATTAGCTGAGCAACTTGTTAGTCCGAGTTCAAAAAATTAAGGGCTGTACTAGATAGCTAGCTAAAATTTCCATTTTTAAATAAGGGGCTGTATTAGATAAGCCCTAAATTCCACACCAAAGTCGCAGAATTTTTAGCTGTTCTTTTGGTGTCCCACAGTTAAACCGAAATTCACATTCTTTCAAGAATAACGGAAAGGATTTTTTATCAATTCCGTTATATTTTCTGAGCACTCTTTTAGCTTGATTCCAGAAATTTTCGATCCCATTAATGTGATTTTTGGCTTCGGCAAAATGGGTTGAATGATTAATTCTGAAATGCTTAAACTCGCTCACATCTAGCACGTCGTAACAGTGATAATAATCGGTGTAAACAATGCTATCAGGCATAATTTTCCTTTTAATAACAGGGAGTAAGGTATCTGTCTTGGTATTTTCAACGACAACGGTATAAACTTTTCCTTCTTGCTTTAACATACCAAAAACAGCTGTTTTACCCTTCGCGCCTCGCCCCCGTTTTCCTTTTCTTTTACCACCAAAATAACTTTCATCTAGTTCAATTTCACCAGCAAAAATTTCATTGACATATTGAGCTAAATGGTAGCTAATCACCTCCCTGATTTTGCGATAAAATAAGGCAGCTGAATTAGGGTTAATTTCTAATAAATTTGCCGCTGAACGGGCTGTTACTTCAAGTACAAAAAATTCGAGCAGTTTTTTCTGTATAGATTTCTTGAGTTTACAAAGAGTTATCTTCATTTTTATAGACTAACATAACTGCTAATCTAATACAGCCCCTTAAATAATTAGTTAAGGAGAGTTTGGGCTAGTACTTAGTGCAACCCCTGATTTAAAAATAAACAAGTGCGGTGCTTTTTGGCCAAGTTTTTACAACGGGCTTTCCACCTGCAACTGTTCGTAAATTTCATTAATGGTGAGCATTAAACAAGAACGCACCAACTTTTCTTTGCGTTGCATTTTAATTTGGTAGCTAAGAGAATCGAGATCTTCTTTGTCTTCGGGAAAATTCAGCAGAGTTTTGTCTTGCTGTAAATGTAAACCTTGCATAAATTCAATCACTAGCGGATCAAAAAAGCGGTATTCTTTTTCATCATTATTGAGCTTTTCTTTGAATTTGATGAAGGCATTAAGATCTTCAAAAACGTGATGATCGATCACACCAAGCCCCAATAACACTTTCAGGCGAATGGCGAGATCAAAAAGTGGTCCTGACGTCATAAATAACGAGTCCACCACGGATTTCACCGCAAAATCCGTTTTGCGGAAAACACGATTGATAAGGCTGTCCACAGCGTCATCAAATAATGCGACACTGGCGGTAATAAAGCCACGAATAGACGTGGCTTCACTGAGTTTTTCGTAAATAGGATCGTCCAATGATGCCTTCCTAAATAGGGTGAATAAAGATACTGCTGTTCACTTTTACGCTGCAAGTTGTTGATAGGCTTGAGCAATTTGCTCAATCACTGTCTTATCTTGCAATTCCGTATATTTTTCTAGCGTATTAATCACACCATTTTGCGTTAAGGATTGCGCTAGTTCTTGCGCCTGCGGATCATTTTCATTGCGATAGCACAGTGCGGTTGCCACAGCTTGTTCTAAATGTTGATGTGGCAGTTGATATTCTAGCGTTCCATGTAATGGTTTGATTAGGCGATCATTATAACTGAGTTTACGCAAAGGCTCACGTCCTACACGATCTACATCATCAACTAAATAAGGATTAGCAAATCGAGCCAAGATTTTTTCAATATAAGCGGCGTGTGCTTGTGGATCAAATCCGTAACGTTTAATCAGAACTGCACCACTTTCTTCCATTACCGCTTTAACAAAAGCACGCACTTGCGGATCTTCAATGCTTTCTTTGACAAATTGGTAGCCTTTTAATTTGCCGTAATATGCCGTTACCGCGTGGCCCGTATTTAGCGTAAACAATTTACGTTCTACAAACGCCATCAGATTATCCGTTTGTTCCATTCCCGCAATTTTTGGGATTGGCCCTTTGAACTGAGTTTTATCCACAATCCATTCGCTAAATTCTTCCACGGTAACCAAAAGGGGATCTTGCGGATCAATCTGTACTGGTGGCACAATGCGATCCACCGCGCTATCCACAAAGCCAACCAATGCGTCCACTTGTTGCTGCTGTTTTTCATCTAAATATTGAAAAACCTGCTCTTTTAAGAAGGTTGTCCCACGCACCATATTTTCGCACGCAATG
Organism: Avibacterium endocarditidis; assembly: GCF_965138825.1. NCBI lineage: Bacteria > Pseudomonadati > Pseudomonadota > Gammaproteobacteria > Pasteurellales > Pasteurellaceae > Avibacterium > Avibacterium endocarditidis. The sequence goes on along the minus strand of NZ_CBCSDH010000008.1, from coordinate 69,975 downwards.
ATATTGAGTGGCTGTTTGTTGCCTGCTTCAAGACGTGCCACCAAGCCTTTGGCAATGGTGCTAGCAATAATTTTTAGTACATTTGGCCCAACGGCAGTGGTGACTAAATCCACTTGTTTAAATAAGTCAATCAGAGCATTTTCATCTTTTGAATTAACGCCTGTTACATTAGACACCTGCTCAATTCGATTAACCGTTTCCCCCACCACTTTTACGTTGTAGCTTTTTTGTTCTTGTAATAATCGAATAACATCATCATTCACATCGGCAAAAATCACTTCAATACCACTGTCTGCGAGCAATTTTCCGATGAAACCTCGTCCGATATTTCCTGCCCCAAAATGTAATGCTTTCATTTTTTTCTCCAATAACATCAATAATGAGAAATGGCATCGCAAAAACGATGCCATTTTTGACCGCACTTTAAGATTTAAGTAAGGCTAACACCTCTTCCACATTATTTGTGGTGGTCAGTGTTGCAATCGCTTCTTCGCTGTCTAAGGCGTTAGTGATAGCAGTTAGCACTTGAATATGTTCATTATTGCGCGCGGCGATACCAATCACTAATTTGGCTACGCCGTCTTCTTCCTCAGTAAAGCGTACGCCTTCAGAATATTGACATACTACGATACCTGTTTTCAATACGGCATCTTTTGCATCAACCGTACCGTGTGGCACGGCTAAGCCTTCGCCTAGGTAAGTGGAAACTAATTCTTCGCGTTCAAACATTGCGTCCACATAACTTGGCAACACGAAACCTGCTTTCACTAATTGTTCACCAGCAAAACGAATGGCATCTTGTTTATTTTCTGCTTTCAATCCTAAGAAAATTTGATCCGCACTTAGGTTGAAGGTTGCACCGTCCATTTCTGCCACTTCTACGCTGTCTGCCGATTTTGCGGCTGCTTCTGCGAAATGTGCTTTTAATTCATTCACCAAATTATCATAGAATTTATTATCTAAGAAATTGGTTAAAGAAAGATGCATTGCATTTGGCACTTGTTTTTGTGCGCGTAAAGTTAAGTCTTGATGCGTGATCACTAATCTTGCATTATCTGGCAAGTCATTGATTGCACAGTTCGCCACCTCAATTGGCAAGCCTGCATCTTTCACTTTTTTGCGTAGCATACTTGCACCCATCGCACTTGATCCCATTCCTGCATCGCAAGATACAAAGATTTTTTGCAAGCCTTTGTAGTCAGTTACTGGTTTTGCCACACCACCTTTCATTGCTTTTGATGCTGCTTGCGCTTCTTCTAATTTATCTGATGTGTCTTCTTTTTGAATTTTTAAGAAGAACGCGGCAATAAGGAAAGAAACCAAGGTCGCTAATGCCACGGAACAAAGTACGCCAAAGATAGAATGGGCAGGAGTCATCGCCAATACAGCAATAATCGAACCCGGTGAAGCTGGTGCAATAAGCCCTGCATTAAATAACACCAAGGTAAATACGCCTGTCATTCCTCCTGCGATAACCGCGATTAATAGACGTGGATTCATTAACACATAAGGGAAATAAATTTCGTGAATCCCACCGAAGAAGTGGATCACAGCCGCCCCACCTGCGGTTTGTTTCGCTGAACCTTTACCAAATAAAATATAGGCTAATAATACCCCTAAACCTGGGCCTGGGTTTGCTTCAATCAAGAAGAAAATAGATTGACCAAGTTCTTGTGATTGTTGAATACCTAGTGGTGAGAAAATTCCGTGGTTAATCGCATTATTTAAGAAAAGGATTTTCGCAGGCTCAACAAAAATAGAAGTGAGTGGCAACAAATGCGCTTGTACTAATACATCTACCCCTGCAGCCAAGGTTGTGGAAAGCACTTTTACCGCAGGGCCTACCACTAAGAAGAATAAAATAGCAAGCAACATTCCGATAATGCCTGATGAAAAGTTATTCACCAGCATTTCAAAACCGCTTTTGATTTTACCATCAGCCCAACGGTCAAAGTGTTTAATCGCCCAACCACCTGTTGGCCCTGCAATCATTGCACCAAGGAACATTGGAATATCTGTCCCAATAATCACCCCAGCCGTGGTAATCGCACCCACAACCGCACCACGATCGCCACCGACTAATTTCCCCCCAGTATAACCAATTAATAATGGCAATAAATAGGTGATCATCGGACCAACGAGTTTCGCCAAGGTTTCATTCGGCACCCAGCCCGTTGGAATGAAAAGTGCGGTGATAAATCCCCACGCAATAAATGCCCCAATATTTGGCATTACCATATTCGATAAAAAGCGTCCAAAACTTTGAACCTTAAGCTTTGCATTTGCAGATAACATAATTAACCTCATTAATTGTGAAGTGAGTTGTGTCCATTTAATGAACGAAAGCATAGCAAAGGCAAAATCAAAGCCAAAATTTTTAAGTTTAAAAATGTGAAGTAGATCACAAGATATTTTTGGCTGCACAAAAGTAAAATGTGATGAAGATCACATAATTTTATTGAGGTAGAATTTTATGTGATCTATATCACATAAATTGATTGTAGAAAGTGTAGAGAAGGATTTATTTCATCAATGTTATATTGAGAAATAAAATAGGTAAAAAGGGATATTGAGATTTTACAAAGAAAAACAAAAACTGCTTGGTGCCCACCAAGCAGTTTGGAATGAATTAGAAAGGAATATCATCATCTAATGGCACATCATCAATCACTGGCTGTGGAGCTGGTATTGGCTGTGGCGCTGCTTTTGATGCTTGGTATGTTGGTTGTGCAGGTTGAGCATATTGATTTCCCCCTTGTGAGCTTGCATAGCCACCACCTTGTTGGGCATATCCTCCACCCTGTGGTGCATAGCCGCCTTGACCACGTTCTGCGCGGCTGTCTAGCATTTGTAGCACATCACCTTGGATTTCTGTAGTGTAGCGATCTTGGCCATTTTGATCTTGCCATTTGCGCGTTCTTAAACGCCCTTCAACATAAACTTTTGAGCCTTTGCGCAAATATTCCCCCACAATTTCAGCTTGACGGCGATAGAACACAATGCGATGCCATTCGGTGATCTCACGGCGTTCACCGGTGTTTTTATCCATCCAGCTTTCACTGGTTGCTACGCTAATGTTCGCCACGGCTTCGCCGTTTGGCATTGTGCGAATTTCAGGATCGTTTCCTAGGTTTCCTACGATAATAACTTTGTTTACTCCAGCCATAAATTCCTCTGTCTGATGTTAAGTGCGATAAAAATTTTCGTTATTTTGCCCTAAAAAAAGAGAAAAAGCTATTAATTCCAGACAAATTAACTGGATATTTGCACAGTTATTTCAGATTATGCGATAATGATCGTAAAATAACCTTAAATTGCTTGAACAGACAAAAAGATTATGGAAAAAATAGAAGTACGTGGGGCGAGAACCCATAATTTAAAAAATATTAATCTGACGATTCCGCGGGATAAATTAATTGTGATTACCGGGCTTTCTGGCTCAGGGAAATCTTCACTGGCCTTTGATACCCTTTATGCCGAAGGACAGCGCCGTTATGTGGAATCCCTTTCAGCATATGCGCGTCAGTTTTTATCGTTAATGGAAAAGCCCGATGTGGATCATATTGAAGGGCTATCCCCTGCGATTTCCATTGAACAAAAATCCACCTCGCATAATCCGCGTTCTACGGTGGGGACGATCACGGAAATCCACGATTATTTGCGTTTGCTATTTGCTCGTGTGGGCGAACCACGTTGCCCAAATCATCATATTCCGTTAGCGGCGCAAACGATTAGCCAGATGGTGGATAAGGTGCTGGCATTGCCGGAAGAAAGCCGAATGATGTTGCTTGCCCCGGTGGTGAAAGATCGCAAAGGGGAACATATTAAAATTTTAGAACATATTGCCGCGCAAGGTTATATCCGCGCCAGAATTGATGGGGAAATTTGCGATCTTTCTGATCCACCAAAATTAGAATTACAGAAAAAGCACACCATTGAAGTGGTGGTGGATCGCTTTAAAGTTCGTCCAGATTTGGCAACCCGCTTAGCGGAATCCTTTGAAACTGCGTTAGAACTTTCTGGCGGCACGGCAGTGGCGGCGAATATGGACGATCCGAAAGCGGAAGAATTGCTGTTTTCCGCAAACTTTGCTTGTCCGCATTGTGGCTATTCTGTACCAGAACTTGAGCCTCGTTTATTTTCCTTTAATAATCCTGCGGGGGCTTGCCCGACTTGTGATGGCTTGGGGGTTCAGCAATATTTTGATGAAAAACGCGTGGTGCAAAATCCAAGCATTTCCTTAGCAGGTGGTGCGATTAAAGGTTGGGATCGGCGTAATTTCTATTATTACCAGATGCTGACTTCTCTCGCCAAACATTATGGTTTTGACGTGGAAAGCCCGTTTGAAGATTTACCTAAAAAAATTCAACACATTATTTTGCACGGTTCAGGCAAAGAAGAAATTGAATTCCAATATATGAATGACCGTGGCGATGTGGTGCTACGCCGTCATAGTTTTGAAGGTATTCTCAATAATATGGCGCGCCGTTATAAAGAAACAGAATCAATGTCTGTGCGTGAAGAATTGGCGAAAAATATCAGCACGCGTCCTTGTAAAGATTGCGGTGGTTCGCGTTTGCGCCCTGAAGCTCGTAATGTTTTTATTGGCGAAACAAATCTGCCTGAGGTTTCCGAAAAAAGCATTGGTGAAGCCTTTAATTTTGTGGATAGCCTTACCCTAAGCGGACAGCGCGCGCAAATTGCCGATAAAATTCTCAAAGAAATCAAAGAGCGCTTGCAATTTTTGGTCAATGTGGGGCTGAATTATCTTTCTCTTTCTCGTTCTGCAGAAACCCTTTCTGGTGGTGAAGCGCAACGTATTCGTCTAGCTAGCCAAATTGGTGCGGGCTTGGTTGGCGTGATGTATGTGCTTGATGAGCCTTCCATTGGCTTGCATCAACGAGATAATGAACGCTTACTTAACACCTTGATTCACCTAAGAAATTTAGGTAACACGGTGATTGTGGTGGAACACGATGAAGATGCTATTCTAGCGGCAGATCATATTATTGATATTGGCCCGGGTGCTGGCGTGCACGGCGGCAGCGTGGTGGCTCAAGGTACAGCGCAAGAAATTATGCTAAATCCAAACTCACTGACGGGGAAATTCTTATCAGGCAAAGAAAAAATAGAAATTCCAAAAAAACGCACCGCACTTGATAAAGAAAAAATCTTAAAACTCAAAGGCGCTGCGGGCAATAATCTGAAAAATGTCAATTTAGAAATCCCTGTGGGCTTGTTTACTTGTGTTACAGGGGTTTCAGGGTCAGGCAAATCTACGCTGATTAACGATACCCTATTTCCACTGGCGCAAAGTGCTTTAAACCGCGCGGAAAATGCGCAAGCCGTACCGTATAAATCCATTCAAGGATTAGAATTTTTTGACAAAGTGATCGATATTGATCAAAGCCCAATTGGACGCACGCCACGCTCTAATCCTGCTACTTACACAGGATTATTCACGCCAATTCGCGAATTATTCGCAGGGGTGCCAGAATCCCGTGCGCGTGGCTATAATCCCGGACGCTTTAGTTTCAACGTGCGTGGCGGACGTTGCGAAGCCTGCCAAGGGGACGGGGTGATCAAAGTAGAAATGCACTTTTTACCTGATGTGTATGTTCCTTGCGATCAATGTAAAGGCAAACGCTACAATCGTGAAACTTTGGAAATTCGCTACAAAGGCAAAACCATTAATCAAGTGTTGGATATGACGGTGGAAGAAGCGCGAGAATTTTTCGATGCCATTCCACAAATTGCGCGCAAATTGCAAACCTTGATGGACGTAGGGCTATCCTATATTCGTCTAGGGCAATCTTCCACCACCCTATCTGGCGGTGAAGCGCAACGGGTGAAATTAGCCACGGAATTATCAAAACGAGATACGGGCAAAACCTTATATATCCTTGATGAACCAACAACAGGTTTGCATTTTGCGGACATTAAACAGCTCCTTGAAGTGCTGCACCGCTTGCGTGATCAAGGCAACACCATTGTGGTAATTGAGCATAATTTAGATGTGATTAAAACCGCAGATTGGATTGTAGATCTTGGCCCTGAAGGGGGAAGTGGCGGTGGTGAGATCATTGCCACAGGTACACCAGAGCAGGTGGCAAAAGTGAAAGGATCACACACCGCACGCTTTCTTAAGCAAATCCTTGCGAAGTAAAAATGTAAGGAAACGAAAGTTCGCTAATTTTTTCCAGCTATTTGATAAAAATAGCTGTTATCAATGCTGATTTTTTGATACATTTAGCGCAATTTTTCTCACACTTACGCGTGAGTGTTTTTTATACAGTTACTTTAACGGAATTCTTATGTTATTTAAAAAAATTCGTGGTTTATTCTCAAACGATCTTTCTATTGATTTAGGTACAGCGAACACATTAATTTATGTGAAAGGGCAAGGAATCGTGCTAAATGAACCTTCTGTGGTGGCAATTCGTCAAGGCCGTGCAGGATCGATGAAAAGCATTGCGGCAGTAGGGAAAGAAGCAAAATTAATGCTCGGCCGTACACCGAAAAGCATTTTAGCCATTCGCCCAATGAAAGATGGCGTTATCGCGGATTTCTCGGTAACCGAAAAAATGTTGCAATACTTCATTAAACAAGTACATAGCGGCAACTTTATGCGCCCAAGCCCGCGAGTTTTAGTCTGTGTACCAGCAGGCGCAACCCAAGTGGAACGCCGTGCGATTAAAGAATCTGCCTTAGGTGCAGGCGCGCGCGAAGTGTACTTAATTGAAGAGCCGATGGCTGCGGCAATCGGGGCTAAATTGCCTGTTTCCACAGCAACAGGATCAATGGTGATTGATATTGGTGGCGGTACAACGGAAGTCGCGGTGATTTCTTTAAACGGCATCGTTTATTCTTCTTCTGTGCGCATTGGTGGCGACCGTTTTGATGAAGCCATTATCGCCTATGTACGCCGTACTTTTGGTTCTATCATTGGCGAACCAACCGCAGAGCGCATCAAAGAAGAAATTGGTACAGCCTATATTCAAGAAGGTGATGAAATTAAAGAGCTAGAAGTTCACGGACACAACCTTGCAGAAGGTGCGCCAAGAACCTTTACCTTAAATTCACGCGATGTGTTGGAAGCTATCCAACAGCCATTAAACGGTATTGTTACTGCTGTGCGTACTGCGCTTGAAGAATGTCAACCAGAACACGCTGCGGATATTTTTGAACGCGGTATCGTGCTAACAGGTGGTGGTGCGTTATTGCGTAATATTGATATTTTATTATCGAAAGAAACTGGCGTGCCTGTGATTGTTGCTGATGATCCACTGACCTGTGTTGCTCGTGGTGGTGGCGAAGCATTAGATATGCACGGTGCTGATATTTTCAGCGACGATATTTAATTTGCAATGTTATAAAAGTGCGGTCAAAAAATGCTAAAAATTTGACCGCACTTCTTTCTGAGCCATATTAATGAAACCGATCTTTGGAAAAGCTCCCTACCTTGGCATTCGTTTAATTTTTGCCGTGATTGCTTCTATTGTGCTGATTTTATTTGATGGGCAAACCAACACAATGATAAAAGCACGTAGCATAATGGAAACAGCAATTGGTGGCGTTTATTATCTTGCCAACACCCCAAGAACCGTATTAGATGGTGTGTCCTACAATCTTGTTGATACCAACAAATTACAAATCGAAAACAAAGTCCTAAGAGAACAACTGCGCGAAAAAAATGCCGACTTACTGTTATTGGATCAACTAAAAGTAGAAAACCAACGCTTACGTTTATTGCTAAATTCGCCATTGCGCACCGATGAATACAAAAAAATCGCTGAGGTTTTAACCGCAGAAACTGATGTTTATCGCCAGCAAGTGGTCATTAACCAAGGGGAAAATGACGGTGCTTATGTGGGGCAACCAGTTATTGATGAAAAAGGCGTAGTAGGGCAGATTATTTCTGTAGGAAGCAACACCAGTCGCGTGCTGTTACTAACGGACGTTACCCATTCCATTCCTGTGCAAGTATTGCGTAATGATGTGCGTGTGATCGCCAGTGGTACAGGACACAGTGATGAACTCACCCTAGACAACGTGCCACGATCAGTGGATATTGTGAAAGGGGATTTATTGGTTACATCAGGGTTAGGTGGACGTTTCCTCGAGGGGTATCCTGTGGCTATTGTGGAAAATGTATCGCGCGATGGAAAAAATTATTTCGCCACTATCACGGCAAAACCACTCGCATCGATTGAGCGTTTACGTTATGTCTTACTTTTATGGCCAACCAATGAAGATATGCGTAAAGTAAATTCTAGTACGCCAGAAGATGTGCGCAAAGCCGTTCGTCAGCGTCTTGAAACTCAGAAAAAGCAAGAAATTGTGCAACCGTCTATGACAGCGGAAGAGCCAGAAGAAAAATCATCAACTCCAACTTTAGAGGAGATTCATACGGAACAAATGGAAATGCCTTCTGAACCTGTTGATCCTGAATTGCAACATTATCGAGAGGAAGATTAATGCGAGGTCGTGCTGTTTTACAATTATTGTTTATTGTATCCACCTTTTTAATTGCAATGGTGTTAGAAATTGCACCTTGGCCAACTAGCCTGCATAATTTCAAGCCTGCGTGGTTATTGCTGGTCTTAACTTATTGGATCTTAGCAATGCCTTCAAAAATTAGTGTCGGTACAGCATTTCTTATGGGAATTGCTTGGGATCTTGTACTCGGTTCAACCTTGGGAATCCACGCGTTAGTGCTTTCTGTTTTTGCTTATTTGCTTGCAGTGAATAGCGTATTAATCCGGAATTTATCTTTATGGATGCAAGGAATATTTGTTATTCTCGCTGTTTTTGGTGTAAGAATAGGAATTTTTATTGTTGAGCTATTCTTGCATAGTGCAGTCTTTAATTGGCAAGAGATTTTTGGCGCAATTACCACTGGCGTATTATGGCCTTGGATATTCTTGTTATTGAGAAAAGTAGCAAAGCAATTCCATATTGGATAATACTGCTAATGAATTAGAAATAATTTAGATCTCTTTTAATTGGATAAACTTAATTAGTAAATTAAATTGAAAGAGATTTTTATTGTTGAATAAGAAATATAACAAAAACCAGTAAAGTTTTCAGATGTAATAGAGTTATAAAAGAAAAAGAGTGGTGGGCGATACCGGTCTCGAACCAGTGACCCCCTCCTTGTAAGGGAGGTGCTCTCCCAACTGAGCTAATCGCCCGACAGAATGCTATTTCTAGCTATCGGATTTAACTTTGTGAAAAGTTAAACTGGGAACTTAAACTAGAGTGGTGGGCGATACCGGTCTCGAACCAGTGACCCCCTCCTTGTAAGGGAGGTGCTCTCCCAACTGAGCTAATCGCCCACGTTAGTTTAAGCATTACAACACAAGTCCTTAAAAAAAGTGGTGGGCGATACCGGTCTCGAACCAGTGACCCCCTCCTTGTAAGGGAGGTGCTCTCCCAACTGAGCTAATCGCCCTTGTGTTGTGGGTTGGCATTATAAGTGTTCTCAAAACACAGTCAATAAGTTTTTGCATATTTTTGTTTAAGTGTTGTAAAAATAAACATAAACTTGCTTTTTTTATCGTGAATTAGATGAACTCATAGTACAATACCGCCGATTTAATTTTACTGTAAACAAAGGTTATAAATAAAATGAAAGCAGAACCGCTATTTAATTTAGATCCGTCCGTGAAAGTTCGTACTCGCTTTGCGCCTAGCCCAACAGGCTATTTGCACGTTGGCGGTGCAAGAACCGCATTATATTCTTGGCTATTTGCAAAACATAACCAAGGTGAATTTGTATTACGCATTGAAGATACTGATTTAGAACGTTCTACGCCAGAAGCCACGCAAGCGATTTTAGAAGGAATGGAATGGCTTAACTTAGCTTGGGATCACGGCCCTTATTACCAAACGAAACGTTTTGATCGTTATAATCAAGTAATTGATCAAATGCTTGAACAGGGCTTGGCTTATCGTTGTTATTGCTCCAAAGAGCGTTTAGAAAATTTACGCAATGAGCAAGAAAAAAATAAAGAAAAACCACGTTATGATGGTTATTGCTTACATCACGCGCCTGAGAATCCAGATGCTCCTCACGTTGTGCGTTTCAAAAACCCACAAGAAGGTTCCGTGGTATTTGATGATGCCGTGCGTGGACGCATTGAGATCAGCAACAGCGAGCTTGATGATTTAATTATTCGCCGTACTGATGGTTCACCAACATATAACTTCTGCGTAGTGATTGACGACTGGGATATGGGCATTACGCACGTTGTACGCGGTGAAGATCATATCAATAATACTCCTCGTCAAATTAATATTTTGAAGGCGTTAAATGCGCCAATTCCGACTTATGCACACGTTTCAATGATCCTAGGTGATGACGGACAGAAATTGTCTAAACGCCACGGTGCAGTGAGCGTAATGCAATATCGCGATGATGGCTTTCTCCCTGAAGCCTTGCTCAACTATTTAGTACGCTTAGGTTGGGGACACGGCGATCAAGAGATTTTCTCCGTAGAAGAAATGATCAAGTTGTTTGAATTAACTCAGGTAAGCAAATCTGCCAGCGCATTTAACACAGAAAAATTGTTATGGTTAAACCATCATTATATTCGTGAATTACCGCCTGAATATGTGGCTAAACACCTTGCCTGGCATTATCAGCACCAAGGCATTGACACTAGCAATGGGCCAGCATTAAGCGAGATTGTTGTAATGCTTGGTGAACGCTGTAAGACGTTAAAAGAAATGGCAACTGCAAGCCGTTACTTTTTTGAAGATTTTGATCATTTTGACGAAAGTGCGGTGAAAAAACACTTTAAATCTGGAGCGGTTGAAGCACTTGAAAAAGTCAAAGAAAAATTGACCGCACTTTCTCAATGGGCGGCTGAGCCAATTCACCAAGCTATTGAACAAACAGCAGAAGAACTCGGCGTAGGAATGGGCAAAGTAGGTATGCCATTGCGTGTTGCGGTAACAGGCGCAGGGCAATCTCCATCAATGGACGTTACCCTAGTTGGCATCGGGCGCGAGCGCTCCCTCGCCCGCATTCAAAAAGCGATTGATTTTATCAAGGCACAAAACGCCTAATATAAAGCGCTTAATATTTAATCTAGCGAATGAATGCAGTGAATTTAATATTGACAGCATTCATTCTGCTAATTATTATAAGCGACACATTTACGGGGATATAGCTCAGTTGGGAGAGCGCTTGAATGGCATTCAAGAGGTCGTCGGTTCGATCCCGATTATCTCCACCAGATTTTAAAGCCTTGAAAGAAATTTCAAGGCTTTTACTTTTTATAGCCTATATAACATTCCAATTTTCAACGCATTATTTTTCAGCAAAGATTACCCCACTTTCTTTCTCATATAATACTTGAACCCTCGCACCTAGGGGCAAAGATTGTTTGCTTGTAATGATGAGTTCTAAGCCAGTCATTTCCACTTGATATTTATAATAAGCGCCTAGAAAACGTTGTTGGCGAATAATGCCATTGGCTTGTATTGGGGCATCTGGCACGCATAATTGTAGTTGTTCGGGGCGGATTGCGAGATAACTCGGTGCTTGTTGTGATTGATGGGTGGAACACAAATGCACGCCAAGTATCGATTGGCAATGCTGATCATCAATAGGCTGGCAAGGCAGATAATTCATTTCCCCCAAAAAGTTGGCGACAAAAGGGCAGTTTGGCTGTTGGTAAACCGCGCTTGGCGCGCCGATTTGGCAGATTTTCCCTTGGTTCATTACCGCTAATTTATCCGCAAAGAGAAAGGCTTCTTCTTTGCTATGGGTAACGAAAATGGCGGGAATATGCTGTTGTTTTAGAATATGGCGAATTTCTTCGATCATTTGATGGCGAACTTGGCTATCAATGTTAGAAAAAGGTTCATCAAGCAATAATAATTTGGGCTGACAAGCTAGCGCGCGGGCAATGGCAACGCGCTGTTGCTGGCCGCCCGAAAGCTCGTGGGGATAGCGTTTTTCCAACCCTTGTAAATGCACAAGTGCGGTCATTTTTTGTAAGGTTTTTGTTTGCTCGCTTTTATTTATTTGATGCAAACCAAATAGAATATTTTCCGCCACGGTTAAATGGGGGAAAAGCGCATAATCTTGAAAGATCAGCCCTATTTCTCGCTCATTCGCCTCAAGATGTTGGATTTCTTTGTCTTGCAAACGAATATTACCTGCACTTAGCGGAATTAATCCTGCAACGGCTTTGAGCAAGGTGGTTTTTCCGCAGCCACTTGCACCGAGCAAACACACAATATCATCATTTTCTATGGATAAATTAAGATCTTGCAAAATGGGCTGATTGTTATAGCAGCAGGTTAAATGGGTAATATCTAAGGTATTCATTATTAAGCTTTTTTCCCTGATTGCAGTAAAGAACGAGTTAAAATCAACACGGGAATAATCCCCACTAAAATAAGCACTAAGGCGGGCAAAGCGGCGCGTTCAAGCTGTTCATCTGAAGTAAAGGTGAAAACGTGGGTGGCGAGCGTATCAAAATTAAACGGACGCAACAATAAAGACGCATTGAGTTCTTTCATACTTTCAATAAAAACCAGCAATAATGCAGTGAAAATGCCTTTGCGCATTAGGGGTAAGTGGATTTTGCGCCAAATTCCCCCAGATTTATAGCCTAACATTCTGCCTGCCATATCTAAAGACGGCGGAATTTGGCTCAAGCTAGTTTCTAAGCTACCCAAAGCCATTGCTGAAAAGCGGATCACATAAGCGGACACCAAGGCGAAAATTGAGCCTGAAAACACCAAGCCCAGCATTGGCAAATCAAGCCATTTTAACAAGCGGTTAAGTTGATGATCGGCAAAGGTAAAAGGAATTAACAAGCCGATTGCCAGAACTGTTCCGGGAATAGCGTAACCTAGCGCAGAAAAGCGCACGGCTATTTTTGCCAAAGGTGTTGGGCGTAACCTTGCCCAAAAGTGCATTAATAACGCTAAGCATACGCAGATGATCATTGCTAGCCCAGAAACTAGCAAGCTGTTTTGGCTATATTGCCAGAAATCTGCTGTCCACGCTTGTTCAAAATAGATAATTGACCAATAACTCAGCTGAAAGAGCGGGATAAAAAATGCAAGAATAATTAACAGTGTGCTGAATAACAATAATCCCCAGCCTAGTCCATTGAGCCGTTGGGTTTGCGCAGGACGCTGTCCTGAACGTTGATAATAGCGCTGCTGGCGGCGTGCATAACGCTCAATGCTGATAAATAGCACTAACAACCCGAGCATAAACAGAGAAATCTGCGCTGCGGCTTGCAAATCGCCAAAGCCAAGCCAAGTGTCGTAAATCGCCGTAGTGAGTGAAGGAATGGCAAAAAACGCTACCGTGCCAAAATCGCCCAAGGTTTCCATTGCCACCAAAGCACAACCCACCGCAATAGCTGGTCGGATAAGGGCAAAGGTAATTTTGTAAAACACACGCCAGCGGCTTGCGCCCAACAGTTTTGCGCTTTGCTGTAAATTGTCGCCTTGCTCCATCAACGCCATTCTGACTAATAAGAAAATATAAGGATACAACGACAGCGCCAAAATAAAGCAAGCGCCGCCTAGACTGCGAATGGAAGGAAACCAATAATCTTGCTTGCTTTGCCAATCAAACCAAGTGCGTAAACTTTGTTGCACGATGCCGGGATAGTCTAAAAAATCCGTGTAAAGATAGGCAGATAAATACGCAGGAATGGCAAGGGGCAGGCAAAGTAACCATTGCAACAGCGTTTTGCCAACAAAATGATAACGCGACACCAAAAATGCGCAGGGCAAGGCAAAGCATAAACTGAGCGCAGTTGTGCCGAATACCAAGCTTAGAGAATTGAATAAATAGTCGGTAAACACCGTTTGCCATAAATGTTGCAAACTGTGCAACGAGCCTTCAAACGCCGAAAACAACAAGGCGATAATCGGCAGCAAGAAGAACCCCAATACCGCCAATAATGCGATAAGTGCGGTGCTTTTTGCGAAAAAATTTTTATGTTTTGCGGAATTATCCATAATCAAAATAAAACTAGCCTATCCCTGATGGGTATAGGCTAGCATAGATTGGATCTATTACAGATCAAATTTTACTTCATCGATTAATTTCAACGCATTTTCATAGTTTTCTGCGATTTTTTCTAATGGCAGATTATCTTGTTTAAATTCACCCCAAGATTGCACCAATTTAGATTTTTGTACAGACGGTTTTACTGGATATTCGTGGTTCAATTCAGCATAAAGATGCTGTGCTTTATCGCCACTTAAAAATTCCACTAATTTCACCGCATTGTCTTTATTTGGGGCATATTTCGCGATCACCACACCGCTAATATTCATATGTGTTCCCACGGTTTCTTGGTTTGGATAGTTGATGTAAGCCGCTTCCGCCCAGCTTTTTTGTTTTTCATCTTCAAGCATTTTGCCGTAATAATAGCTATTGCCTAATGAATAATCGCACACGCCTTCTTTAATGGCCTTCACTTGATCACGGTCGCCACCCTGTGGTTTTTGTGCCAAGTTCGCTTTTAATCCTGTTAAGAAATCTTTGGCTTTTTCTACGCCATCGTGAGCAATCATTGAGGCAATTAACGAAACATTGTAAGAATGTTTGCCTGAACGCACACACACTTTGCCTTTCAACTCAGGTTTGGCTAAATCATAGTAAGTGAAGCTTGCTGGCAATTTACCCACGCGATCTTTCGATGAATACACCACGCGCGCGCGACTGGTTAGCGCAAACCATTTGCCTTGGCTATCACGGAATTGTGCGGGAATGTTGCTATCTAACACCTTGGATTGAATAGGCTGTGCTAAGCCCGCATTCACAATTTCCATCACACGGCTAATGTCCACGGTTAATAGTACATCAGCCGGGCTAAGCTCACCTTCACGTTTTACCCGCTCAACTAAGCCTTTATCGGCAAAAATAAAATTCACTTTCACGCCCGTTTCTTGCTCAAATTGTTTCAAGATAGGTTCGATCAAATAAGGTTGGCGATAAGAATAGACATTCACTTCGTTGGCGGCGAAAGCAGGCGCTGCAAACGTGGTTAATAAGGCCAAAGCAGATACTGTTTTTTTCATTGCACGTTCTCCGTGGTAAAAGTTGGTAATTGGTTAAAATCTCTGCGTTTTTGCACCGCACTTTGCGTAGAAAATAGAATTTCTCCTTTTGAATTCAGTGAAAAACGCCTGTTAAATTTAGCTGAAACTTTTTAGCCAAGCTTTGTTTTAGCTAGCATTGACTTTACCGAAAAAAATACGACAAGTAAATAAAAATTATTCTCATCTTTATCTCAAAAGTGCGGGCTTTTTTACCTATTTTTACAAAAAATTTTTTGCTATTCTCTTGAAAGGAAAAAATCCTGCCCCATATTGAAGATACTTTTTTGTTTTAAAACCTCAACTTAAGAAGGAAATTACAATGAATATTCGTCCATTACACGATCGTGTGATCATCAAACGTGAAGAAGTGGAAACCCTTTCTGCTGGCGGAATTGTTTTAACTGGTTCTGCGGCGACTAAATCAACCCGTGCAAAAGTGCTTGCAGTGGGTAAAGGGCGCATTTTAGAAAATGGTACCGTGTTGCCTTTAGATGTAAAAGTTGGCGACACCATTATCTTCAATGATGGCTATGGCGTGAAAGCGGAAAAAATTGATGGCGAAGAAGTGTTAATCATTTCTGAAAGCGATATTTTAGCTATCGTAGAATAATCTCAAATCAATCATCAAAAAGTGCGGTTATTTTTCACCGCACTTTTAGCAAAATTAATTATTAAGAAGGAATAAAAAATGGCAGCAAAAGACGTTAAATTTGGCAATGATGCTCGCGTAAAAATGCTTAACGGTGTAAACATTCTTGCAGACGCAGTGAAAGTCACCCTTGGCCCGAAAGGTCGTAATGTAATTTTAGACAAAGCCTTTGGCGCACCAACGATCACGAAAGACGGCGTATCCGTTGCGCGTGAAATCGAATTAGAAGATAAATTCGAAAATATGGGCGCACAAATGGTGAAAGAAGTGGCCTCTAAAGCCAATGATGCTGCAGGGGACGGTACAACAACAGCAACCGTATTAGCCCAAGCTATCGTAAATGAAGGTTTAAAAGCCGTGGCTGCGGGAATGAACCCGATGGATTTAAAACGCGGTATCGACAAAGCCGTAAGTGCAGTCGTGGCGGAGTTAAAAAACCTCTCTAAACCGTGCGAAAGCTCAAAAGAAATTGAGCAAGTGGGAACAATCTCAGCTAACTCAGACAACGTTGTAGGTAAATTAATCGCCGAAGCAATGGAAAAAGTGGGCAAAGAAGGCGTGATCACCGTAGAAGACGGCACAGGTTTAGAAGATGAATTGGCAGTGGTTGAAGGTATGCAATTCGATCGTGGTTACCTTTCACCTTATTTCATCAACAAACCAGAATCTGCAACTGTAGAATTTGACAATCCGTTCATTCTTTTAGTGGACAAAAAAATCTCTAACATTCGTGAATTATTGCCAGTGTTAGAAGCCGTTGCGAAAGCAGGTAAACCATTGTTAATTATCGCTGAAGATGTGGAAGGCGAAGCCCTTGCGACCTTGGTGGTGAACACAATGCGTGGTATCGTGAAAGTGGCTGCGGTAAAAGCACCAGGCTTTGGTGATCGCCGTAAAGCAATGTTACAAGATATTGCGATTTTAACTGCGGGTACTGTGATTTCTGAAGAAATCGGTATGGAGTTAGAAAAAGCAACTTTAGAAGATTTAGGCCAAGCAAAACGTGTTGTGATCAACAAAGACAACACAACTATTATTGATGGCGTGGGCGAAGAAGCGCAAATCAAAGACCGTGTTGCACAAATTCGTCAACAAATTGAAGAAAGCACTTCAGATTACGACCAAGAAAAATTACAAGAACGCGTGGCAAAATTAGCGGGCGGCGTGGCTGTAATTAAAGTGGGTGCGGCAACTGAAGTTGAAATGAAAGAGAAAAAAGATCGCGTTGAAGATGCTTTACACGCAACTCGTGCAGCTGTGGAAGAAGGTATCGTAGCTGGTGGTGGTGTTGCCTTAATCCGTGCGGCAACTAAAGTTGCAGCAAGCTTAAAAGGCGATAATGAAGAGCAAAATGTGGGTATTAAACTTGCCTTGCGTGCAATGGAAGCGCCATTACGCCAAATCGTTACCAACGCTGGGGAAGAAGCCTCTGTGGTGGCAAGTGCGGTGAAATCGGGTGAAGGAAACTTCGGTTACAACGCTGGTTCTGAGCAATATGGCGATATGTTGGAAATGGGTATCCTTGACCCAACAAAAGTAACCCGCTCAGCCCTTCAATTCGCCGCTTCTATCGCTGGATTGATGATTACCACTGAAGCGATGGTAACCGAAATTCCAAAAGAAGATAAAGTAGACCTAGGCGCTGGTATGGGCGGTATGGGTGGAATGGGCGGTATGATGTAATTCGTCCCAACTTCTCATTTTTAAAGTGCGGTGGAAATTTTTCTGATTTTTAGATTTCTATTGCACAACTCCCCGTAGTTTTAGCTACGGGGATTTTTTTATCATTGGAATAATACGTTAGAAAAAAATCATCAGCATAAAAGAAGAACAAGTTAGAAAATGAGTTACGATTGCTTGTTTTGTCAAAAGTGCGGATATGTTTTTAGAAAAATAAATACAAAATAAGAATAAATAAAAGTTTGTTAATAAGAAATGATTATAATGGCACGCCCTATTGGATTCGAACCAATGACCTACGGCTTAGAAGGCCGTTGCTCTATCCAGCTGAGCTAAGGGCGCATTTCAAATGGATATAGATAAAAAAAGAAGTGGTCGGCGAGATAGGATTTGAACCTACGACCCACTGGTCCCAAACCAGTTGCGCTACCAAGCTGCGCTACTCGCCGACAGATGTGTAGCATTATAAGTAGCTTTCATTATCAGTCAATGAATTTTTTCTATTTTTTATTTAATCGCTCAAAATTATCTCAATTAGGCTTACATTGGAATGTTTTTTTTGAGAAAATAGCAAACGTTTACTTTCTCAGTATTTCATTTTAAGGAAAATGTAATGACGGCACAAATCATCTCTGGCACAGCTCTCTCTAAAGAAATCAAATCAGAAATTGTTGAAAAAATTCAACAATATACCCAACAAGGCAAACGTGCGCCAGGGTTAGCGGTCATTTTAGTTGGCGCCGATCCTGCCTCGCAAGTTTATGTTGCCAGCAAACGCAAAAGCTGCGAAGAAATAGGAATGTTTTCTAAGTCTTATGATTTGCCTGAAAGTACATCGGAACAAGAATTGCTTGCTTTAATTGATGAGCTAAATGCAGATCCACTAATTGATGGTATTTTAGTTCAGCTGCCTTTACCTGCTCATATTAATAGCACTTCTGTTATTGAACGTATTTCACCGAACAAAGATGTAGATGGCTTCCACCCATATAATGTGGGCCGCTTATGTCAGCGTATTCCTACACTGCGTGCTTGTACTCCTTACGGTGTCATTAAACTGTTAGAAACCACAGGTATTGATTTTTATGGTCAGCACGCCGTGATTGTAGGAGCGTCCAACATTGTAGGGCGTCCAATGGCGTTAGAGCTATTACTTGCAGGCTGTACTGTTACGGTAACACATCGTTTCACAAAAGATTTAGAACACCACGTGAAACAAGCGGATATTCTAGTGGTTGCCGTAGGAAAGCCACAATTTATCCCCGGCGAATGGATTAAAGAAGGCGCAGTGGTGATTGATGTAGGAATTAACCGTGTGGACGGCAAACTTTCTGGTGATGTGGAATTTGACAAAGCAAAAGAAAGAGCAGGTTACATCACCCCAGTACCAGGAGGGGTTGGCCCAATGACGGTTGCGATGTTAATGTTTAATACATTGTATGCTTATGAAAAGCATTTAGTCGATAATAAATAAAAAATACCAGAAAAAATCACCGCACTTTTAAAAATAATGCCCAGTAATAGGGCATTATTTTTATGTCTTAATTTTTATTCTTTACCACTTTAATGGCAGCATAAAAAATCACAATCAAAAAGAAATAGAAAATATTTCCTGAATTATGGCTAAAGAAACTTTGTGAGAAATTATAAAACATTGTAGATGTAACGTGAATGATCCCCAAACTAGAAAGGCATAATAGTTCTGGATTATCTGTTTTTAAGTTACTAATAAAAAAGCGTAAAGGAACAATAAAAACAAATAATAAGGCTATAAGTCCAATTAGCCCTTTTTTTACTGTATCATCAATAAATTGATTATGATTATGCACGAAACTTGCTGCATACTCACTAATAATGCCTTCTTTTGCAAGCTCTTGCTTTTTATCATAAATACCTTGTTTTCCCCAACCTAAAATAGGTTTTTCTTGAATAGCAATCCAAGAAGCTTTCCACATATCGAAACGGGCACCAACAGAAGTAGAAGTGTTTTCGCTACTCACATATTGCGTAATATCTGCTTTAGCCGCATTGATGCGATCAATAATGCCTCCTGTGTTGGTGAGAGAAACAATAACAACAAATGTTGAAATTGTAGAAAATAGGATAGGAAAGAAATATTTAGGCAGTTTCTTGCGATAAATATATAAGGTAAATGCCAATATAAATGGTACGCCAATCCAGCCACCACGAGCGGTAGATAAAATGCTTCCTAATACTCCCATTAAGGCACAGAATAATACGAGTAGAGCAAATTTCTTATTTTTATTTGTCCAAAAATATAAGCTAATACAAATTGAAAATACACCTAAACTCATAGCCATATCACCGCCTTGAATATGCATAACATTGCTATATGCTTGTTCATACCCAAGATAAAAACGCTGAATAAGTGCAATAATTCCAGCTAATAGGGCAGAGAAAGGGATAACTTTTATTAAAATATGAAAGCTAAGTTTGTAATTAACTAATAATGGAATGATTGGTAAGAATAGTAAAATGCGACTAGGATTATCTAATTCGTTTAATTTTCCGTGATGGAATAATACAGAAAATGCAAGTGTTGCAAAGTAGAAAAAATAACTGAAAGCTAATGTCTTTTGTTCGTTATTAAATTTAAAGATATTTTTTCTTTCTTTACTTGTTATAAAAAGGATAAGTGTCGCTAAAATGAGCAAGGCGGGTGCTATGTTATAGCTACGCTTAAAAAGAAATATTGATAAAAAATAAATTGAAACAGCAGTGTTTACAAATAAATAACTAAAAGAATAACGTTTATTAAGCATAAATCATAACCCAAATGAAAAATTCTGGATTTAAGTATGCGTGAAAATGGTTAAGATTGCTAGTGCTGCGGTAAAAATTAGGCTGACGTTGTATCAGCCTTAAGTTTATCTCAAAAACGCAGGAATATTTTTCTCGTATTCTGCAATGGCGTTTTCGTGTTGCAGGGTGAGGCCGATGTTGTCTAAGCCGTTTAATAGGCAGTGGCGGCGGAATTCGTCTAGTTCAAAGGGATAGACTTTTTCGCCTACGGTGACGGTCATTTTTTCTAAATCCACATCAATGGTTTTCCCTTGATTTTCAGCCACCCATTGGAAGATTTCTTCCACTTCTTCTTCGCTTAAACGGATTGGCAACATATGATTATTTAGGCTGTTGTTGTAGAAAATATCCGCAAAGCTCGGGGCGATCATCACTTTGAAGCCATAATCAGCCAATGCCCAAGGGGCGTGTTCACGGGAAGAACCACAGCCAAGATTTTTGCGTGCCAATAAAATGCTTGCCCCTTGATATTGCGGGTAGTTCAGCACAAAATCAGGATTCGGCTGTTTGCCCTCTGCATCAAGATAACGCCATTCGTGGAATAAGTGTTTGCCAAAGCCAACTCGCGTGATGGCTTGCAAAAATTGTTTTGGGATAATGGCATCGGTATCTACATTTGCCACATCTAAAGGCACGACAATGCCTGAATGTTGTTTAAAGCCTGCCATAATTTCTCCTTAATATAATTCCACTTGGCGAATATCAACAAATTTACCAAACACCGCTGCCGCCGCAGCCATTGCTGGGCTCACAAGATGAGTGCGACCATTGCGCCCTTGACGACCTTCAAAGTTACGGTTGCTGGTGGAAGCACAACGTTCCCATTCGCCTAATTGGTCATCATTCATTCCTAAACACATTGAACAACCAGGGTTACGCCATTCAGCCCCTGCTTCGATAAAGATTTTATCTAAGCCCTCTTTTTCGGCCTGTTCTTTTACAAGACCAGATCCCGGAACCACCAACACGCGTTTTACGTTATCAGCAACTTTACGCCCTTTCATCACCGCGGCAGCAGCGCGTAAGTCTTCAATACGCGAGTTAGTGCAAGAGCCTATAAAAACTTGATCAACGGGGATTTGAGTTAAATCCGCATTAGCTTCTAACCCAATATAAGCTAAGGCTTTTTCAGCAGAAGCACGAACCACAGGATCATTCATTTCTGCGGGATTTGGCACGGTTTGATCAATGCCGATCACTTGCCCTGGGTTTGTTCCCCAAGTTACTTGTGGTGAAATATCTTTCGCGTCTAATACGATCACCGTATCAAATTCTGCGCCCTCATCGGTTTTCAAGGTTTTCCAATACGCCACTGCCTCGTCCCAATCTTTGCCTTTCGGGGCATAAGGGCGGTCTTTCAAGTATTCAAAAGTCGTTTCATCTGGTGCGATTAATCCTGCTTTTGCACCAAGTTCAATGGCCATATTGCAGACGGTCATTCTTCCTTCCATAGAAAGATCACGAATGGCTTCACCGCAAAATTCTACAACGTGTCCTGTGCCACCTGCCATTGTGGTTTTGCCAATAATAGCAAGCACGATGTCTTTTGCCGTAATTCCTGGGGCAACTTTGCCACGCACTTCAATTTTCATATTTTTCGCACGGCTTTGTTTTAAAGTCTGGGTGGCTAAAACGTGTTCCACTTCAGATGTGCCGATACCAAATGCCAATGCCCCAAATGCCCCGTGGGTAGCAGTGTGTGAATCCCCACAGACGATAGTCATTCCCGGTAAGGTTAAACCTTGCTCTGGCCCCATAACGTGAACGATACCTTGTTGCTTGGTGTTCATATCGAACAATTCAATCCCTGTATTGGCACAGTTTTTGGCAAGTTCTAATACTTGGATTTTGGCTTGTCCTTCTAATTTATTCACATCACGCACTTGCGTTGAAATGCTGTGATCCATTGTACCGAAAGTTTTACCCACTTGACGCACTTGGCGATTGGCAACACGCAATCCGTCAAAGGCTTGCGGGCTGGTTACTTCGTGAATTAAATGGCGATTGATGTATAAAATCGGTGTTTCGCCTTCTGATTCGTAAACGATGTGAGCATCGAATAATTTGTCGTATAGGGTTTTTTTCATATTTATTACTCGTTTTGTGAACCTACTTTTTTGCTTGTGCAAAAAAGTAGGCAAAAAAGCACACCCTGCTGTTTTGCTTTTCCTCGCTTAGAATGAATTTTCTTAACGGAAAATTTATAACTCGGCACTTTGTGCCTCAGACAAACTAAATTTTCCTAAAAATTCATTCACACTCGGGCAAAACAGAAGGGAACCCGAAGGTGCGCTATTCTTATTTTGGTTAAATTAAAAGAGAGTGAGTATCTCATTTTCCCCTCTTTGATAAAGAGGGGGCTAAGGGGAGATTTTTAAATCTCAGCCACAATAAGATCACCCATCTCTTTCGTTGAAACAGGCGCACTTTCATCTGCAAGATCTGCGGTGCGGTAGCCATTTTCTAGCACTTTTTTCACCGCACTTTCTATTGCGGTGGCGGCGTCATTGAGATCAAAGCTATAACGCAACATCATTGCGGCGGAAAGAATTTGTGCGATTGGGTTGGCGATGCCTTTGCCGGCGATGTCTGGGGCTGAGCCTCCTGCAGGTTCGTATAAACCGAAACCTTGTTCGTTTAGGCTGGCGGAAGGAAGCATTCCCATTGATCCCGTGATCATTGCACATTCATCAGAGATGATGTCGCCGAAAATATTTGAGCAGAGCAACACATCAAAAAATTCAGGTTGTTTGATTAATTGCATCGTGGCGTTATCAATATAGATATGATCCAATCTCACTTCAGGATAGTCTTTTGCCACTTCTTCCACTACATCACGCCATAGGGTAGAGCTGATCAATACGTTGGCTTTATCCACTGAAGTAACGTGTTTAGTGCGTTTCATTGCGGTTTCAAAGGCCACTTTGGCGATACGCTCAATTTCATAGCGGTGATAGATTTCCGTATCATAGGCTTTTTCGTTTTTCCCTTCGCCCTCACGACCTTTAGGCTGACCGAAATAGATCCCGCCGGTTAATTCACGCACCGTTACCATATCAAAGCCTTTCGCCGCAATATCTGCACGCAATGGGCAGAATTTTTCTAATCCTTTGTATAGAGTTGCAGGGCGTAAATTACAAAATAGAGCAAAGTGTTTACGCAATGGTAATAATGCGCCGCGTTCAGGTTGTTGATTTGGCGGTAAGTTTTCCCATTTAGGCCCTCCCACTGAACCAAATAAAATTGCATCACTTTCTTCGCAGCCTTTTAAGGTTTCTGCTGGCAATGGCGTGCCGTGTTTATCAATGGCGATACCGCCCACATCAAAATGGCGAAAGTTAAGCTGAAAGCCATATTTTTGCTGTACAGCATCAAGCACTTTGATGGCTTCAGCCATAATTTCTGGGCCAATGCCATCGCCACTTAATACGGCGACATTATAATTTTTCATCACATCACTCCTTAATTGATTGCATTTTTGCTTAATTTTAAATTTTCTACTTTATGCGAGCGGTAGATCGCATTAATGGCGTGGATAAGCGCACGGGCTGAAGATTCCACAATATCCGTTGCCAAACCCACACCGTGGAAACGGCGTCCTTTATGTTCCACCACAATATCCACTTGCCCAAGCGCTTCAGCCCCTTCCCCTTTCGCAGTTAAGTTATAGTTCAACATTTTTAAATCAATATTGGTGATTTTCAAGATAGCGTTAAACACTGCGTCCACAGGGCCATTACCGCCGCTGGATACTTGGCTTAATTTCTCGCCATCCAATTCCACTTGCACGAAAGCGGAAGCAGGCAAATGGCTAATCATTTGCGAGGTGATTACATCAAGGGTTAAGCGATCTTCATCACCCTGTTGCATATCAATAAAGGCAAGGGCTTCTAAATCGTAGTCAAAGACTTGCCCTTTTTTGTCCGCTAATTTCAAGAAAGCTTCGTATAATTTATCCAAATCATACTCATTTTCTTGATAACCCATTGAATCCATATGGTTTTTCACTGCAGCACGGCCAGAACGTGCAGTCAAATTCAATTTTTCTTTCTTCAAGCCAATGGTTTCTGGCGACATAATTTCATAGGTGTTTTTATTTTTCACCATACCGTCTTGGTGAATGCCCGAAGAATGGGCGAAAGCATTCGATCCAACAATAGCTTTATTTGGCTGAATTGGCATATTACATAATTGGCTAACCATTTGGCTGACGCGGTGGATTTCTTGCGTATTAATGCGCGTATCCACGCCAAACAAGGCTTGACGTGTTTTAATCGCCATTACCACTTCTTCCAAAGCGGTGTTACCTGCACGCTCACCAATACCATTTACCGTACATTCAATTTGTCGCGCGCCATTTTGCACCGCAGTTAAAGAATTTGCCGTTGCCATACCCAAATCGTTGTGGCAATGCACAGAAATCACCGCTTTATCAATATTCGGCACGCGGTTCATTACATTGGCGATAATATTGCCATATTCCATTGGCAAGCAATAACCCACGGTATCAGGAATATTCACTGTGGTTGCCCCTGCTTTAATGGCAGCTTCCACAATACGACAAATATTATCAATGCCCGTACGCCCTGCATCTTCGCAAGAAAATTCTACATCATCGGTATAACGGCGCGCGCGTTTTACGGCGTTAATCGCCATTTCTACCACATCATCAAACGTGCGGCGTAATTTAGCTTCAACGTGCAAGGCAGAAGTGGCAATGAAAGTATGAATACGAAAGGCTTCTGCCACTTTTAACGCTTCTGCCGCCACATCAATATCTTTATCTACTGCGCGCGATAAGGCACACACTCGGCTATTTTTAATGTTTTCCGCAATGGTACGGACGGATTCAAAATCCCCCGCGGAAGACACAGGAAAACCCACTTCCATTACGTCCACACCAAGACGTTCAAGGGCAAAAGCGATTTGTAATTTTTCTTTTACTGTCAAACTGGCTTTCAACGCTTGTTCACCATCGCGTAAGGTGGTGTCAAAGATAATCACTTGATCTTGCATAATCTGTCCTTTCATTTTGAAGATATAAAAAAACCCGCCTAAAAAGTGCGGGTCAAATTTGGGAAGTTTTTACCTTGGTGTTTTTCATCCACAAGCTAGCCGCACAAAAACTGTGAGAGAAGCAGGTGGAGTGAGAGTAAAACACGAGTAAACATAAAACATAATCCTTCTTGAAAACGAGTTTTATCTTACTAATTAAAAATAAACTGTCAAACAAAATTTTAGCATTTTTATCCAAGGTAAACGATTTACAAGAATTTGAGATAGATTAATAAACTATTATTTTGTGGATAAAAAGATAAATATTTTGAGTTAGGTAAAAGGTTTACTTTTTTATACCGCACTTTTTTAGAAATGGCGTGGATAAAATTTATTACATTTTTTTCTCAAAACGGCAAAAAGCAATTTTTGCGTTAAATCAATAACCACCTATAAATACTACAAAAGAGTTAGTTTTTCTTTTGTGGAATAACTACGCTCACCTATGCCCTTGTGATAAAATCACTGCACTTTTCCTTATAGGTGAATTTTATGTCAATAATCAATCAATTACAGCTCGAACAAATTGCCTGCCAGCGTGGCGATAAAACCCTGTTTACGGATTTATCGCTCACTTGGCAAAGTGGTGATTTTGTGCAGATTGAAGGACATAACGGCATTGGCAAAACCAGCTTGTTACGCATTTTAGTTGGCCTTGCGCCACCTTTGGCAGGGCAAGTGTGTTGGAATGGGCAGGCGATCAAACAATGCCGCGAAGATTATTATTACCAACTGTTGTATTTAGGCCATCACGCAGGCATTAAGCCAGAGCTAACCCCTTGGGAAAATTTGAAATTTTATCAAGCCATTAGCCAATGTCAGCAAGGGGAAGAGGCGCTTTGGCAAGCATTGGAAAAAGTGGGATTGATTGGGCGCGAAGACGTTATTTCTGGGCAACTTTCTGCAGGGCAACAACGGCGAATTGCTCTTGCGCGTCTATGGCTTTCCCAAGCGCCATTATGGATTTTAGATGAGCCTTTTACCTCCATTGACAAAAATGGCGTACGCATTTTAACGCGTTTATTTGAACAGCAAGTGGAAAAAGGCGGAATGGTGATTTTAACCAGCCACCAAGAAATTCCAAGCGAACAATTACAAGTGTTAGATTTAGAGAAATATAAATTTTATTCACACCGCGAATAGCTTCATCATAGATAAAGTGCGGTGCAAAATTAGAGAATTTTTTATGCAGATATTTGCGCAAATCATCAAACGGGAATTATGCATTGCGATGCGAAAACAAACGGAGATTCTCAATCCGTTATGGTTCTTTTTGATTATTATCACCCTGTTTCCGTTAGTGATTGGCCCTGAACCAAAATTGCTGGCAGAAATCGCCCCCGGGGTGGCTTGGGTAGCGGCATTGCTTTCCGCGTTGCTTTCTTTTGAACGTTTGTTTCGCGATGATTTTATTGACGGATCGCTGGAGCAATTAATGCTCAGCTCTCAACATTTAGCCTTAACCGCCTTAGCGAAAGTGGTAGCGCATTGGTTATTAACCGGCTTGCCGCTTATTTTGCTTTCACCCATTGCGGCGTTGTTGCTTTCCCTCGACAGCCATTTATGGTGGGCGTTGGTGCTAACCTTGTTGCTTGGCACGCCAATTTTAAGCTGCCTTGGCGCGATTGGCGTGGCGCTCACTGTTGGGCTGCGCAAAGGCGGCGTGTTGCTGAGTTTATTAGTGTTACCCCTATTTATTCCAGTGTTGATTTTTTCTGCGTCCGTCCTTGAAGCAGCAGCACTTGCCTTGCCTTATAACGGGCAACTTGCTATTTTGGGCGCAATGTTATGTGCGGCACTGACCTTATCGCCTTTTGCCATTGCGGGGGCATTACGAATTAGCCTTGAATAAGGCACAAGTTTTTATTTTTTGATTAAAGGAAAGATTGATTATGTGGAAATGGCTTCACCCTTATGCCAAATCAGAAACCCAATACCATTTATGCGGAAAATTTATTCCTTGGTTTGTGGTGCTTTCAACCTTATTAATTGGCTCCGCCTTAGTTTGGGGCTTGGCCTATGCGCCAGCAGATTATCAGCAAGGCAACAGCTTTCGCATTATGTATATCCACGTTCCAGCGGCGATTTGGTCAATGAGCATTTATGTTTCAATGGCGATTGCGGGTGTGATTGGTTTGGTGTGGCAAATTCGCCAAGCTCATCTTTCTATCATCGCAATGGCGCCGATCGGCACGGTATTCACCTTTATCGCCTTGGCAACAGGTGCAATTTGGGGCAAACCAATGTGGGGAACTTGGTGGGTGTGGGACGCGCGACTTACCGCATCATTAATCTTATTTTTCTTATATTTAGGCGTGATTGCGCTGTATTCTGCTTTCCAAGATCGCACAACAGGAATGAAAGCGGCAGCGATTTTATCCATCGTCGGTGTGATCAATATTCCAATTATTCACTTTTCAGTGGAATGGTGGAACACCTTGCACCAAGGGGCGAGTATCACGAAGTTTGAAAAGCCGTCCATCGCCACGCCAATGTTAATTCCATTAATTTTATCGATTTTCGGTTTTATGGCCTTAACCATTTGCTTAACCTTAGTGCGTTATCGTTTAGCGTTATTAAATGATGAGAAAAAACGCCCTTGGGTGAAAGCGTTAGTCAGTCAGCAAAAAATTTAACCAATTTGCACCGCACTTTCGTTTTCGTAAAAATAAAGTGCGGTGGTTTTTTCAAGAATTTTTAATTTTATAAGGATAAGATGATGTTTTTTGAATCTGTGAGTGATTTTCTGAATATGGGGGGCTACGGTTTTTACGTTTGGCTTTCTTATGGCGTTTCTTTCTTAGCCATTGCGGGTTTGATCTTGCAAGGCGTAATGAGCAAGAAAAAACTTATAAATGAAATTAAGCGCGAACAACAACGCGCGCAATATGAACAAAACCGCAGAACAGGAGAAAGCCTATGAATCCAAGACGTAAATCGCGCTTAACCATTGTGTTATTTGTGTTAATTGGCGTGGCGGTGGCGTCATCACTGGTGCTGTATGCGTTGCGTCAAAATATTGATTTATTTTACACCCCAACGGAAGTGATCTACGGTAAAAATGACGATGCGGAAACTAAACCGAAAGTAGGGCAGCGTATCCGTGTGGGCGGAATGGTGGTGGCAGGCACGGTGAAACGTGATGACAAAAGCCTGAAAGTAGTGTTTGATCTTAACGATATTGGGCCTTCGATCACCGTGGAATATGAAGGCATTTTGCCCGATTTATTCCGTGAAGGGCAGGGCATTGTGGCACAAGGCGTGCTAAAAACACCAACGTTGTTGGAAGCAAGTGAAGTGTTAGCGAAACACGATGAAAATTATGTGCCGCCAGAATTAGGCGAGCAAATGAAAAAAGTGCATAAACCAATGGGTATTTCAGATTTAACGGGCGAAAGCGAGCGTGATCGTCAAGAAAAACAAGAAGGTAAATAATGATCGCAGAATTAGGAAACTATGCGTTAGCCTTGAGTTTGGGCGTTTCCCTGCTGTTGGCGTTTTTCCCTTTATATGGCGCAGAAAAAAATAACGCGCAGCTAATGGCATTGGCGCGCCCAATGACTTATGGGCTATTTTTCAGCCTAACTTTAGCTTTTGCCAGTTTATTTTATTTATTCGCCACCAACGATTTTTCCGTGCAATATGTGGTGAATAATTCCAATACCAACTTGCCGTTGGCTTACCGCTCATCCGCCGTGTGGGGTTCGCACGAAGGATCGCTATTGCTATGGATTTGGTTGCTCACCTTATGGAGTGCAGCAGTCGCCTTTTTCAGTAAGCCGTTACCGCAAGAAGCGGTCGCGCGCGTGCTGGGGGTAATGGGCGTGATTACCATTGGTTTCTTAATTTTCGTCTTATTCACCTCCAATCCTTTTGATCGCACATTTCCTGATTTCCCTGTGGAAGGGCGAGAGTTAAATCCGCTGCTGCAAGATGTCGGCTTGATTTTCCACCCACCGCTACTTTATATGGGCTATGTAGGTTTTTCCGTAGCATTTGCCTTTTCCATTGCGTCATTAATGACAGGCAAACTAGACACTGCCTGGGCAAGATGGTCGCGCCCTTGGACAATGGCGGCTTGGGTTTTCTTAACTTTAGGGATTGTTCTTGGCTCTTGGTGGGCGTATTACGAACTCGGCTGGGGCGGCTGGTGGTTCTGGGACCCAGTTGAAAACGCGTCACTAATGCCTTGGTTGGCAGGAACGGCATTATTACATTCTCTTGCGGTAACCGAAAAGCGTGGCTCGTTTAAAGCTTGGACAGTATTGCTTGCGATTTTAGCCTTTTCCCTTTGTTTGCTCGGCACATTCCTTGTGCGCTCAGGTATTTTGGTTTCTGTTCACGCTTTTGCGTCCGATCCAACTCGTGGGCTTTATATTTTGGCTTATTTGATCGTGGTGATTGGCGGTTCGCTTACCCTGTATGCCTACAAAGGCAACCGTATTCGCTCAAGAGATAATGCCGAGCGTTATTCCCGTGAAACCATGTTATTGCTCAATAATATTTTATTAATGACCGCACTTGCGGTGGTCTTTTTAGGCACATTATTGCCTTTGGTGCATAAACAACTTGGCTTGGGCAGCATTTCGATTGGCGCGCCGTTCTTCGATCAAATGTTCCTATACATTATGATCCCGTTTGCCTTATTACTTGGCATTGGGCCTTTGGTGAAATGGCGCAGAGATCAATTTTCTGCCATTAGAACGCCAGTGATTATCAGCCTAATTTTGATGCTAATTGCTGGCTTTGTACTGCCTTATTGGTTACAAGATCGCATCACCGCAACCTCCGTGCTTGGCGTGATGATGTCGGTGATTATCACTGTATTGGCATTATACGAATTACAACAGCGCGCCACGCACCGCCACAATTTCTTTGTGGGGCTAAGCAAACTTTCTCGTTCCCATTGGGGAATGGTGTTGGCGCATCTTGGTGTAGCGATGACCGTTTGGGGCATTGCCTTTAGCCAAAACTACAGCATTGAACGTGATGTGCGAATGAACGTAGGCGACAGCATTGATATTGCGGGTTATGATTTCAAATTCCAAGGCATTAGTGATGCCAATGGCCCGAATTATCTCGGCGGCAAAGCGGAAATTGAAATCAGCAAAAACGGCAAATACGAAACCACATTGTATGCTGAAAAACGTTTTTATACCGTGAGTAAAATGTCAATGACAGAAGCGGCGATTGACTGGGGCTTTAGTCGCGATCTTTATGTGGCCTTAGGCGAAAGCCTTGGCAATGGTGCGTGGGCATTGCGTTTATACTACAAACCGTTTATCCGTTGGATTTGGTTCGGCGGCGTATTTATGGCGTTAGGTGGCTTGCTCTGTATGCTTGACAGACGCTACCGTTTCAAACAGTTATTAACCAAAGCTCAAACAGAATAAGAAGGTCGTGATGAATAAAAAATATGCTATTCCTTTGATTTTATTTTTAGCGCTAACCATCGCCTTTTTCGTGCAATTACAACGCAATTCCAACGGTGATGATCCTAAAGCCTTGGAAAGTGCTTTAGTGGGCAAGCCCGTGCCAGCAGCAACTTTGCAAGATCTGTTTGAGAATAAAACGCACGATCAAGGCATTTTCCAACAAGGTAAACCGATCTTATTGAATGTGTGGGCGACTTGGTGTCCCACTTGCTATGCGGAGCATCAATATTTGAATCAGCTCCATTCACAAGGGGTAACCATTATCGGTGTGGATTACAAAGACAAAACGGACAAAGCCATTAAATGGCTGAAAGATTTGGGCAATCCTTATCAGCTTGTGATTAAAGATGAAAAAGGATCGTTCGGGCTAGATCTCGGGGTTTATGGTGCACCAGAAACCTTCATTATTGATGGCAAAGGTATCATTCATTATCGCTATGCAGGGGACGTGAACGAAAAAGTATGGCAAAGCACCTTGCAGCCGATTTATCAAAAATTAATGGAACAAAAATAATGCGAAAAATTCCTTATTTTTTCACCGCACTTTTATTTTGCGCCATCACGGCAAAGGCAGCTATTGAAGTGCGAAATTTTGCTTCAGTGCAACAGGAACAGGATTACCAAAGCCTAACTCAAGAGCTACGTTGCCCGCAATGCCAGAACAATAATATTGCCGATTCCAACGCCACCATTGCCGTGGATATGCGAGAGAAAGTGTATGAATTGCTCAGCCAAGGGCAAAGCAAACAGCAAGTGGTGGATTATATGGTACAACGTTACGGCAATTTTGTTACCTACAATCCACCGCTCACACCGGCTACGGTGTTACTTTGGGCTGTGCCAGTTTGCCTTGTGTTGTTCGGCGGCATTTTAGTGTTACGCCGTAAACCGAAAAAACAACCACAGGCAAAACAAAGTGCGGTGCAAATTAATGATGAAAATTTAACCCAAGCGGAACAGCAACGTTTACAACAATTATTAAAGGATAAGGAATAAACAATGAATTTTTGGCTCATCAGTTTTGCGATCACCCTTATTGTGGCGCTAATTTGTTTTTATCCCTTATTATTTTCAGGCAAACAAGTGCTTGACAGCAACAAGCGTAACAAACTAAATAAAGCCTTTTATTTCAATCGTTTGCAAGAAATTGAAGAAGATGAAAAGCAAGGTTTAATTGAAAACGCCTCGCAGTTACGTACGGAATTACAGCAAACCTTATTGCAAGATATTCCTGAAAATGAACAACTTCAGCAAGATGGCAAACGCTATGGCAAAATTTGGTTTGTATCGGGCTTTTTAACCTTAGCAATTTTAGCGGGGCTAGGCTATATGCAAGCAGGCGCTTGGCATCAAGAAGCTATGCTTGAAAAAACCTACCAAAAACTGCCGCACTTTTATGAACGTTTAAAGGAAGAAGAAAGCAATCCAATGAACGATCAAGAATTGCAACAATTTGCCACCGCATTGCGCTTAAAATTGCAAAAAGAACCCAACAACGCGGCGGACTGGTGGACGCTTGGACAAATCGCAATGAATCTGGATAAGGCACGTTTAGCCTATGACAGCTACGCCCGTGCGGTAAAATTAGATCCTGAAAATATTGAATATCAGCTTTCTTATGCGCGCATTTTAATGTTTTCCGATGACCAAACGGATAAAAACAAAGGAATGGACTTGCTCAAAGGCGTTCTGCGCAAAGATCACAGCAACCTACAAGCCCTTGGTTTACTCGCATTTCAATATTTTGAAAGCGAAGAATACAAAATGGCCGCAGTCACTTGGGCGATGATGTTACGCCTAATCCCCGAAAATGATCCAAGAGTCGCCCTGCTTGAAAAAAGCATCCGCGCCGCACGCGATGCACAAGAAGAAAAGGAAAAGGCGGTGCAGAAAAAATAATCTTGTTTACTTAAGATTAATGTGTAACTAAAAGGGCGAGTAATGTTTAATATTTTTAAAAGACCAGTAAATAAAGAAAGTTTACAATCGTGGTGAAAAATCCTTGATGATATTGCAAAAGTTGCGATTTTAGCCGCCCCTGTAGTACTATATGGAGAGAATGCGATAGGCTATAAAGTACTAAATTGTCTATTTCTCGTTATTTCTGCCTATGCTTGTTTATTCAGTGCAGATTTTATGCGTAAGAATTTAGAGAAATTGATAACGGAAAAGGAGGAGTAAATGGCATTTACAATCGGGCTTGGTATTATGGCAGCACTGTGCGTGCTACTTGCTGTGACCTTAGAAAAAAGTTTAAAAACAAAATAATTCATTGGCTTGCAAATTTTAGACTTTTAATTTTGTGTGAAAAATGAATTCATTATTTTTAGGTTTTCATCATATTGCAATTATTGCGTCAGACTATGCGAAATCTAAACATTTTTACACGCAGATTTTGCAGGCAAAGGTTATTCAAGAAACCTATCGGGCGGAGCGAGAAAGCTATAAGTTGGAGCTAACCTTACCCGATGGCAGTCAAATTGAGCTGTTTTCCTTTCCAAATCCGCCAGCCAGACCAACAAGACCAGAGGCTTGCGGTTTACGCCATTTGGCATTTAAAGTAAAAAATATTCATCAAGTTATGGCATATTTAGCCCAACATAACATTTTTTGTGAACCTATCAGAGTGGACGAATTAACGGGTAAGCAATTTACCTTTTTTCAAGATCCTGATGGTTTGCCTTTAGAGCTTTATGAAATTGAATAAAATATTTGGTACAAAAATGAAAAAGTTGAATGTAACGATAGCGATCTTGAGTGGTCTTATTAGCAATATTGCTATAGCAGTCGAAGAAATGGTAGAACCTTCAGGTTATGTGGAAGTTTTTCGTTTTTCTGAAAGTCAGTCTGAAAGTCAAACCTACGTCAGCGGGCAATCAGAGCAACTAAATCCTCAAAAAATGAGCGATGCAGAAAAGCTAGCAAAAAGTATTGAGTTTGAAGTGTACGAAGTTGGAGAAAATCGTGTTGCTCACACGGTATTCAAATCTGGCGCAGGGATTTGTCGTGGGTTTAAATCGCATTATGGCGTGGATCTGACAGATTCTCGCACTTATTACGTTGATCAAGCCAATAATGAATATTATGCAAGTATCGCAGGCGCAACCATTTATTCTAAAAATGCGCCAGAAAATGTGCAATATGCTCCAGTATTTAACATTCAAGATGAAAAACTTGCCCAGCAAGTACAAGATGAAGAAAATAAATACGGTAAACAAGTGGCAACACAAAATATTACAAAAAATTCAGAAATGTTGAAAAAAACAATTTGTCGATAAAATGATTAAAAGATGAAAGGGAAGTATGATTACTTCCTTTTTTATAACTGTAAAATCTCTTTCACGAAAGGAATGGTGAGTTTACGTTGCGCCTGTAAAGACGCTTTGTCTAAATCTGCCAACGCGCGGAATAGGGTGTGCATATCGCGATCAAGGCGTTTAAGCAGAAAGTTAGCGGTTTCATCAGGCAGTTCAATGCCACGGGAATGGGCTTTTTGTTGCAGCACCTTGATTTTCTGCTCGTCATCTAAAGGTGCAAGCTGGTAACTTTCCCCCCAAGATAAACGTGAGCGTAAGTCAGGCAATTTCACTGGAAGCGCGTTTGGCGATTGATTAGCACTGATGAGCAAAATGCCCCGTCCTTGTTCGCGCATACGGTTAATCAGGTCAAAAATGGCTAGTTCCCATTCATCATTACCGAT
Organism: Avibacterium endocarditidis; assembly: GCF_965138825.1. Lineage (NCBI taxonomy): Bacteria > Pseudomonadati > Pseudomonadota > Gammaproteobacteria > Pasteurellales > Pasteurellaceae > Avibacterium > Avibacterium endocarditidis. The sequence goes on along the minus strand of NZ_CBCSDH010000008.1, from coordinate 35,543 downwards.
TACTGCTTGAATATCATCTAGGCAAACTAAATCTTGCTGTTCTAAATTTTCCAGCACTTCTGGGGAGAAATATTGCGATTTGCTCAATGGCACATAAATAGAAGGGCGTTGCTGCACTAAAAATTCATTGGAGCAGGCTTTTAGCAAGTGGGTTTTTCCGCTACTTTCCGATCCCCAAACGTAGAAAAACTGCTGTTTCGGATCTGCAAAATTTTTATGCAAGGAATCCAGCAACAATAAATTATTGTCGGCATAAAAATTCTCAAGAGTTTCTTCATCAATTTGATGAATGGGAAGCGGTAACTGCAAATCTAATAACCAATGTATTCGTAAACTAAAGTGCGGTAAGAATATACAAAAAAAATAGGGATAAATAAAGCCTACCCCTATTTTCTGCGTTGAATTTGGTGGAATTTTATTCTTGAATTTCTACCTGATCTTTCGCTTTCGGTAAAATCAAGTTAAGAATAATCGCCACAACCGCACATAAACTAATGCCTTTTAGTGAAATTTCGCCGAAGTTCACGAACATTCCACCGATACCAAAGGTCATCACCACGGAAATAATGCACAGATTGCGCGCTTCGGTAACATCAACTTTACCACGGATTAAGGTACTCATTCCCACCACGGCAATCGAGCCGAACACCAACATCATAATGCCGCCCATCACGATGGTTGGAATGGTGGAAAGGAATGCCCCCACTTTTCCACAGAAAGAAATAGCAATCGCCCATACGGCTGCCCAAGTCATAATATTTGGATTGAAGTTGCGGGTGAGCATCACCGCGCCTGTTACTTCGGCATAAGTGGTATTTGGTGGGCCGCCTAATAATGAAGCGGCGGTAGTTGCCACGCCATCACCTAATAAAGTGCGGTGTAACCCTGGTTTTTTTAGGAAATCTTTACCTGTTACCGAGCTAATCGCCATAATCCCGCCAACGTGTTCAACGGCAGGGGCAATAGCGATAGGTAAGAGATATAAAATCGCTTCCAGTTTAAATTCTGGTGTGGTGATATTTGGCAGACTGAACCAAGGTGCGTCTAGTACAGGTTGGAAATTGATTAAACCTAAAAATAAACACAGCACATAACCTGCGGTGATCCCAAACATAATCGGGATTAATTTCATAATGCCTTTCGCGAACACCGCAACAGAAAGGGTAGTCAGCAAGGTAACCATTGAAACGAGCACTGCATCATTGTATTCATAGGCAGAATTTTTGCCCAATGCCATATCCACCGCCACAGGTGCTAAACCCATACCGATAATAATGATCACAGGGCCAACCACCACAGGCGGGAACACTTTTTGCAATGCTTCTGCGCCTCTTAATTTAACTAAGGTACTCAGTGCAAAATACACCAAACCCGTGCAGGCAAGTCCGCCCATTGTTACCGCAATGCCCCAAGTGGCCACGCCATATTGGATTGGGGCAATAAACGCAAAGGAAGACGCCAGAAAAATTGGCACTTGTTTGCCTGTGCATAATTGGAAAAGCAATGTTCCCACGCCAGCGGTTAATAAGGCGGTGTTGGCATCTAGCCCGGTAATTAACGGCACAAGCACTAACGCACCAAAGGCCACAAACAACATTTGCAAGCCGACAAAAGCTTGCTTCGCTTTACTTTCCACCTCGACAGGTGCATTTGGATTGGTTTTTGTCATTTTAAGTTTCAACTCTCTGTCTGAATTAACTTTAAAAAAACGCTTTATTTGCATAAAACGCGCGGAAAAAAACGGCATAAATGCCGTTTCTAAAAAAGGTTATTTTGTGCCAAAAATCTTATCGCCTGCATCACCCAAGCCCGGGATGATGTAGCCTTGCTCATTTAATTTTTGATCGATAGAAGCAGTGTATAATTCTACATCAGGGTGTGCTTTTTCTAACGCAGCAATCCCTTCAGGAGCTGCCACTAACACTAAAACTTTGATTTGATTACAGCCTTTTTCTTTTAATAAATCAATGGTTGCAATCATTGAACCGCCTGTTGCCAGCATTGGATCGACCACGATCGCTAAGCGTTCTTCTAAATCACTGGCGAGTTTTTGGAAGTAAGGCACAGGTTGAAGAGTTTCTTCATCACGGTACATTCCCACCACGCTAATTCTTGCGCTTGGGATATGCTCTAACACGCCGTCCATCATTCCTAGACCAGCACGCAGAATTGGCACAACGGTTACTTTTTTACCTTTAATGCGATCCACTTCCACCGGGCCGCACCAGCCATCAATGATGACTTTTTCCGTTTCTAAATCTGCCGTTGCCTCATAAGTAAGCAAGCTACCCACTTCCGTGGCTAATTCACGGAAATCTTTGGTGCTAACATCAGCGGCACGCATTAAACCGAGTTTGTGTTTGACTAATGGATGTTTGACTTCAACAATTTTCATCTGTAACCCCTTATTTCGACCCGTAAAAATAAAATCGACAAATTCTAAATCAAAGTAACGAAAATGAACAGCGAAATTATGCAAAATCAGTGAAAAAAGTGCGGTGCGTTTTCACTGATTTTTTTATATAAAGCAAAAATCAGGCAGGGAAAGGAAACTCTGCGAGAAATAACTCTTTGATTTGTAAAGGATAGCCTTTGAGATCAAAATCAGAATAGCGCGCATAAAGCCCCGTTTTAGGATCTTGCTGCCAATATAGCGAAACACGCTGCATAGGTTGCTTAAATAACCATAAACCAATGGGCTGTTCGCCCAGCTGAAGCACATATTGCGCCACATTCTGCACGGTGGTTTGAGGAAGTGTCGTTTGAGCAAAAATCCACGGCGTGCCATCGCCTTTCAGCAATACTTCGCGTAACCAAATTTGCTCAAGTGCGGTACTTTTTGGCGAAATTTTTTCGCTTAAGTTTTCTTGCCAGCCTTGATAAATCACTTCTACGCGAAGTTGCTGGCAGGCTTGCTGTAATTTCTGCGTTAGCGAGCCTTGATGTTGCACCCATTGGGCAATTTCAGGCGCAGCAAAATGCCCTGATGTTTGCCAATCAGGGCGATCGAGTAATTGACGATAACGTTCAAAATCCATTTTTTAGACTTATTTTTGATGACGTTCTTTCAGCTTCGCGATAATATCCGCCCAGCTCAAGTCGGCATCTTGCAGTAACACCGTTAAATGATAGGCTAAATCCGCCGCCTCGCAAATGGTTTCTTCGCGATCTTTCACAGTTGCCGCCAGCGCAGTTTCCACGCCTTCTTCCCCCACTTTCTGTGCAATGCGTTTTGTGCCTCGTGCATAGAGATGTGCGGTGTAAGAACTTTCAGGATCAGCGCCTTTACGGCTGGCAATCAAACGTTCTAATTTGCTAAAAAAGATCCAATCAGGCTCGCTTGATTTTTCAAATTGATGAAAGCAACTTTCCGCCCCTGTGTGACAAGTTTCACCAATTGGATCGGCAAGAATTAATAGGGTATCATTATCACAATCCAAGCTCATATCCACCACATTGAGGAAATGCCCTGAGCTTTCCCCCTTTGTCCATAAGCGTTGCTTGGTGCGTGAATAAAAGGTAACTTTCCGCTCCGAGAGGGTTTTCTCAAGGGCTTCCGCATTCATATAGCCCAGCATTAACACTTCGCAAGTGTTTGCATTTTGTACGATAACAGGGAGCAAACCGCCCACTTTTTGCCAATTAATTTGTTCTGTTAATAATTTATTGCTCATTTTATTCCTTAACCTCTCACTTCAATTTTTTTATTGCGTAAATAACGTTTTAATTCGCCAATATCAATAATCCGCTTATGAAACACGCTTGCGGCTAATGCACCGTCCACATTGGCTTCAATAAAGGCATCGCGGAAATGCACTATTTCACCCGCTCCTCCTGAAGCGATCAGTGGTACGTTGCACACTTCCCGCACCTTTTTCAGTTGAACTAAATCATAGCCTTGACGCACGCCGTCTTGATTCATCATATTTAGCACGATTTCGCCTGCCCCGCGTTTTTGCACTTCTTGCACCCAATCGAGGGTTTGCCAGTTTGTTTGGCGGGTGCGTTTTTCATCTCCTGTGTATTGGTTCACCCAATATTTATCTTGTGCTGCGTCATACCAAGTGTCAATTCCCACCACGATCGCTTGTACACCAAAACGATCCGCCAAGCGAGAGATTAAATCAGGATCGGCAAGTGCGGGGGAATTTATGGAAATTTTATCCGCGCCAAAAGTGAAAATTTGCTCTGCATCGGCAATAGTCTTGATTCCCCCAGCCACACAGAATGGAATATTGATCTCTTTGGCAACCCGTTCCACCCAGCTTTTATCTACGGTGCGGCCGTCTGACGAGGCGGTGATGTCATAAAACACCAACTCGTCCGCGCCTTCTTCCGCATAACGTTTTGCTAGCGGCACAATATCGCCGATAATCTCGTGGTTGCGGAATTGCACGCCTTTCACAACCTGCCCATCACGAACGTCTAAACAAGGGATTATGCGTTTTGCCAACATTGAATTGCCTCCGCCACGTCAAATTTTCCTTCTAGTAACGCACGACCCACAATCACGCCAGCCACGCCCGTGTTTTTTAACGCAGCAATGTCTGCCAACGAGCCAATGCCGCCTGAGGATTGAAATTCAATCTGTGGAAAGGCGGTGCAGATTTCTTGGTATAACGCCACATTCGAGCCTTGCAATGTGCCATCGCGAGAAATGTCAGTGCATAGTACGTGCTGTAATCCCACTTGGCTGAAATCTTCAATCACTTGCTCCAAAGTGAGCGAGCTAGTTTCTTGCCAGCCGTGAATGGCGATGCGTTTTTCACCATCCACGATATGAATGTCTAAGGCTAAAACGAATTTTTCTGCACCATATTTTTGAAACCATTGCTTCACCATTTCAGGCTGCTTAACCGCTGTTGATCCAATGACTACACGGTTCGCCCCAACACGCAATAAATCTGCTACATCTTGTTCTGTACGAATGCCCCCGCCCACTTGAATATGAGCTTGCGTTGCGGCAATGATTTCGCCAATAAGTTTAGTTTGGCGTTGGCTCGGATCTTTCGCCCCCGTTAAATCCACCAAATGGAGTTGTTTCGCCCCTTGCGATAAATAATGCTGAAATTGGGCGATGGGATTGTCGCTATATTGGGTCTGCTGGGCGTAATCCCCTTGATACAACCGCACAACCTTACCGTCAATAAGGTCAAGTGCGGGGATAATTTGTGATGTTTTTTTCATTGTTGTGTTCTCTTTTGTTTTTATTAACTAAGCCATAAACGTAATTTCAAGCCCCATGGGCTGCTTAAGCCTGTGGTAGTGTGAACGATTTTACCGTTTTTAATAATGATAATACTTGGCGTAACCTGAATGTGCCATTGGGCGGAAAGCAATCCCTGTGGATCATTTACGGTCAAAAAATTATATTGATGTTGCTGTAAATAGTCTTGTACCGCCTGATCATTGCCTGATTTTAACGCCACGCTCACCACTTGCACTCCCTCATTGGCGAGGCTAGCGATGCTGGGTGAAGTGAGGCGACAAATACTGCACCAACTGCCCCAAAAATAGAGTAGGACGGGTTTCTCTTTGCTGAGTTTAGCTAACTGAACGCTTTCCCCATTCAATGCAAGCAATGTCTGTTGCAAAGCATTTTCTGGGGCATTCGGTCGCCGCCAATAATCCATTGCGAAAGAGATCGCGCTAAACAATAGGGCAAAAACGAGCAGATTTTTCACCGCACTTTTGATTTTATTCATTACAGATTTTCCATAAAATTCCGCAATAATTGTTCGCCTACCTTGCCTGAACGCTCAGGGTGAAATTGCACGCCGTAGAAGTTATTTCTTGCAATCGCCGCAGAAAATGGCACGCCATAATCACTAGTGGCAATGGTATTGTCATTCGGCAACACGGCATAACTATGCACAAAATAGAAATAGCTGTCTTGCGGAATATCGCTAAAGAGCGGGTGATTATCCTGATAATGCACCTTATTCCAGCCCATATGCGGTAGCGGCAAGCCTTTGTTTGGCAATAATTCCGTTTTTCCTTGAATGAGCTTGAGTGTGCTGATCTCGCCCTCCGCTGAATAATCGGTCATTAATTGCATTCCCAAGCAAATGCCTAAAACAGGCTGAGTGAGCTGTTGAATTGTTTCAATTAAGTGTCGAGATTGCATACTTTGCATTGCGGCTGACGCAGTCCCCACCCCCGGTAAAATAAGTTTTTCTGCACTTTGAATTTTGGCTAAATCATCGGTAATTTCCGCCTGATAGCCCAAGCGCTCAAACGCAAATTTCACCGAAGAAAGATTAGCGCAGCCTGTGTTGATGATAGTAATGGTTTGCATTGTTTTCTAATCTATTATAAATGTGGTTACATTGTGTTGAATTAATTAATAGCTACTTAATTTTATTTAAATTTTTAGCGATAGATGGATTTTTCAGAATTTCTAATTGTAAATCAATTTGTTTATTTGGGTCTGGTATTGATTTAGATAGAATTAAACTTCTTAATAATTCTGTTAAAGGCTCTCCAATCCCTTTTCTAAAATTAAATCCTAGTAATTGTAGGATTGTTAAAGTTTCTTTAGATATTAATGGGGTTAATATTTCTGTTATTACACTAGCTTGCTCAAAGTCATTAATGTGTGAACTTATCTCTTTTATCTTTGGGATAAACTCTTTCGTTATATATTCTATATCCTCTTTAGTTATTTTTTGTGATATTAGCTCTTGCTGATATGCTTGAGAAATTTGCAGTAATTCATTTTTATCAGATATTAATTCTTGAATAATTTCTTCTAATTCATTTATTGTTTCTTTATCATTTTTTTTAGCCTTGATAGCTTTGATTTTAGTGCTAATTGCTAATGCTGTGTTTTTGGCTAATGCCTCAGATAGTTTTATTCCTAAATCAATTAATTGTTGCTCCATAATAACTCCTATATATTAAATATTTTTATGCTAATTCTAGAATTTATTTAATTTCATAAACTAAAACACCGCAATGTTCCAAATTAGAGCTAGGTGCAACTTCATAATCCTTACCTGCAACTGGTACAAAAGTGACTTCGTTACCTGAACAATGTTTATATGTTATAGTTGTTATACCTGTTGCGACATTTTCGAATTTATGAGGAGGTGTTTGAATTGAATTTTTTACCGTAATTTCTTTACCAGCAGGTACGACAAATTCTTTAAAAAATGCCCCAGATCCGATATTGGATAATTGTGAAGGATCTTTGCTTAATGGAGTTTCAGGCATACCAATAGGTTCATTGCCCTTCATTCCTAATAATGATGCCATTGCTTGTCCTGCACTACTGCCAACAGTAATTTTTTCTATTTGACCGTTAATTTCAACTTTCATCGAACTTGGTCTGCCATTTTGTCCGAAAATACGTACTCTAGCATCAGTTGATGGATTATAAGATTTATCTTTAATTGATAAATCTGTACTTTGACAAGCTGATAGTGAAATGGCTAATAACGCAAATAAAAGTTTTTTCATAAGCTACTCCTTAATGGATAAAAATACTAAGAGTGGAAATATTTAAAAATTTCGTAAAATTCCACCGCACTTTACTAAAAATATTCATTACAGAACACCCTTACTACTCGGCATTTCATTCCCTTCAATGCGAATAGCTTGTCTTAAGGTGCGTCCGAACACTTTGAACAGGCTTTCGATTTTGTGGTGATCGTTGTCGCCACTGGTTTTTAAGTGTAAGGTGGCGAGCATTGTAAATGCAAGGGATTGGAAAAAATGTTCGGTCATTTCCGTGCTGAAATCGCCTACTTTTTCCCGTTTGAATTTCGCTTTAAATTTGAAGTAAGGGCGACCAGAAAGATCCAACGCACATTCTGCTTTGCACTCGTCCATTGGCAACACAAAGCCAAAGCGGGCGATGCCACGTTTATCGCCGATGGCTTGTTTTAATGCTGTGCCGAGTGCAAGAGCGGTATCTTCCACCGTGTGATGTTCGTCAATATGCAAGTCCCCTTTACAGCTGATGTTCATTCTAAAACCGCCGTGAGTAGCGATTTGGTCGAGCATATGATCGAAAAATCCCACGCCCGTGTGAATGTGGTTTACGCCCGTTTCATCTAGCCACACTTGCACTTTGATGTCCGTTTCTTTGGTTTTGCGTTCCACTTCGGCATAACGTGGCGTGCGTTCGCCGATATTGGTAACAGGTTCAGCCAATAATTTTTCTGCGATCAAATCCCAATTCAACTTTTCGGGATGATATTGCAGGGCTTGAATACCCAAGTTTTCCGCCAACTGAACATCAGTGGCACGATCGCCAATCACAAAGCTGGTGGCAGGATCAAAAAGCTGTTTTTCAATATATTTTTTGAGCAATTTCGTTTTTGGCTTACGGCATTGGCAATTGTCTTCAGGTTTATGCGGACAAATTAAAATATCATCAAATTCAATGCCTTGTGAGCGAAAAACTGCCAACATCGCATTGTGTGGTTTGTCAAAATCCTCTTGCGGAAATGAAGCCGTACCAAGCCCATCTTGGTTAGAAACCATTACAAAGCGATATTTCTTTTGCAGTTTCAACAACGCGGGAATAACGTTTTTTTCAAATTTAAGCTTTTCCAAGCTGTCAATTTGAAAATCCGTTTTCGGCTCGTCAATTAATGTGCCATCACGATCGATAAATAAGGTTGATTGTTGTGTCATTGTTTTTTTCCTTTTTATATTTTTCCCCATACGAGCCGTATGGGGTTAGTTAAACAAAGCCACGCCGTGGCTTTTAGCGCCAGTGGTGCTAAGTTAATTAACCTAGTACGGCTCGTGCTAGGAGGGTTTCCCATATGAGCCGTATAGGTTCGTTAAGCAAAGCCACGCTGTGGCTTTTAGCACCAACGGTGCTAAGTTGGTAAACCTAGTACGGCTCGTACTAGTTGGAGCTAAATATCATCGTAGAAATATTCAGTTATATTGATATTATGCTTATTGAGTAATATCTTAATTTCATCATCAAAAATTTCTTTTTGATGATGAGTTTTCTGATTTTTTATATAGTTAATAATTTTATCTTTATCATTTTGGTTATAGCTTAATGCACAATAACCTTTTGACCACGCATAAAAATCAGGAAAAAAGTATGGGTGTTTTTCTATCCATTTATGTGTTGCATTTTTTAATTGTTTTACAAAACTAGCTACTGAAATACTAGGGTGTATTTCTACAAATAAATGTAAATGATCGGGCATTCCATTTATACGATGTAAAACACAATGTTTTTGCTGACAAAAAGCCCAAATATAATGATAAAGTTCTTTTTCATAATTTTCACAAATTGCAGGAACACTCTGCATTGTGCGAAAAATAATATGGTAAAAAAGTTTGGTATAACTCATTTAATCTAGCACCTTTATCGCCTCAACCACCCGCAAGTTTTCCTCTGCCGTTCCCACTGTAATGCGAATGCAGTTTTCTAACCCTAAGGCATTGTTTTGATTGCGTAAAATAATACCTTGATCCCACAGGGTTTCGAATATCTTTTGTCCATTTTTAAATTTCACTAAAAGATAGTTGGCTTCGCTGGTAAAAATGCGTTCCACTTGAGGCAGGGCTTGCAGTGCGTTAATCAAGAATTGGCGTTGCGATTTCACCAGCTCTACTTGTGCTTGCATTTGGTATAAACCTTGTTCAGATAAGGCTTGAGCTGCGAGATCTGAAACGGGTACGGGGATTGGGTAAGGGGCGATGACTTTTTGCAATACGCCGATAAGTTCCGCATTTGCTAGCGTGAAGCCACAACGCAAGCCCGCTAAAGCGAAGGCTTTAGAGAGGGTGCGAATGATGGCAAGATGTGGGTAGCTTGTCAGCATTTGCACCATCGTGCTTTCAGGGCAAAACTCAATATAGGCTTCGTCCACCACTACGATCGCGTGGTTTTTGGTCATTTCTAGTAATTGGATTAAATCCGCACGGCGTAAAAGATTGCCAGTGGGGTTATTTGGGCTACAGACGAAAATCACTTTCACCTTGGCAAGATTATTTGCAATATTGGCTAAATCTAACTGAAAATCTGCCGTTAATGGCACGGTTTTTGCTGTGATACCACAGGTTTCTGCACTCACCGCATACATTCCATAGGTTGGCGGGCAGTACAGCACGCTGTCGCCATTTTCGCAAAAGGCACGGATAATCAGCTCAATTCCCTCATCGCCCCCACGCGTAATCAGCACGTTTTCAGGCTGAACACCCGCATAGGTAGCATAAGCCTTCACCACGTTTTCGGGCTGAGCTTCGGGGTAGCGGTTAAATTGATGCTGGGTTAAATTGAAATCTGGTGAAAGCGGATATTCATTGGCATTCAGCCACACATCACCACTCCCCCCTAAACGGCGCGCGGATTGATAGGGCGTGAGTGCTTGAATGTTTTTGCGTGATAAGGTTGTGATTGTCATTTTTGTTCTCTCTAAAAATTTTTGTTTTTTTGACCGCACTTTTATTTAAGCAAAATAAAATGTTCGATCAGTTTTATCATTAATTCTTTTTGTTCGGGTAAACTTTCCGCGACTAATAATGCCAGTGCAACGAGTGTATTATCGTTAATTAATTGTTCTACTGACTTGGCAAGCAAATGCTGATTTAATCTCAAATACCAAAGGAATAGAAACGCTCCCGTTCGTTTGTTGCCATCAGTTAAAGGGTGGTTTTTAATGATGAAATACAACAAATGAGCAGCACGGCTGGCGATATTTGGATAAAACAGCTCATCACCAAAACCTTGTTCGATAGTATTTATGGCAGAAATTAATCCGTCATTGCGTGGGTTGGCGAAGAGTGGCGTGGCTTCTCCTTTTTCAATGAGCGTTTGCTTTAATTGTGCAATCGCTTTTTCTACATCTTGTATTAATAATGGACGCATTTCATTTTGTTTTTGCTGTTTAGAATTTAGGCTTTGTTCGTCATAAGCCTGTAATAAGCTCCAGCTGCGTGCATATTCCTGTACGACATTAAGCACGGCTTTTCCTTCCTCATTCACTAAGGTTTGGTTGCTTAATGTGCGATCCAGTAAGGCGATCACTTGGCTAAATTCTACGCCCTTTTCTGTTAAACGTTTTTGGTTCAGCGTATAACCTTGAACAAGATATTCTTTAAGGCGTTGGGTTGCCCAGATACGAAATTGCGTCCCTGCTTTTGAATTAACTCGGTAGCCTACAGAAATGATGACATCAAGATTATAGAACTCAATATTACGTTCTACTAACCTATTGCCTTCTTTTTGAACTGTTGCATTTTTTGCAACAGTTGATATTGGATCTAACTCGCCTTCTTTAAAAATGTTGCGTAGATGTCGTGAAATAACGGATTTATCACGCCCGAATATATCCGCCATCTGTTGTAAGCTAAGCCAAACGGTATCTTGATTAAATTGCACCTCGACTTGTGTTGAACCATCTTGCGATTGATAGATTTCAATTTGATTTTGCATATTCTCTCCGATATTTAACTGTATATAAAACCAGTAAATTATTCGTTATTTATACAAATTTTGCAACTTTTCCAACCGCACTAATACCGCATTTTTATGTGCATCAAGCTGTTCTGCCGCAGCCATTTGAATGACGGTTGGGGCAAGAGCGCGGAAGCCTTGCGGGCTAAGTTCTTGCACGGTCATTCGTTTGCTGAAATCTGCTAAGCCGAGGCTTGAGGTGGTGCGGGTGTAGCCATAAGTGGGAAGAACGTGATTTGTGCCGCTGGCGTAATCCCCCATACTTTCAGGGCTGTATGCCCCAAGGAAGATCGATCCTGCATTGTCGAGTTGATCCAATATGCCACGTGCATTTTCCACTTGAACGACCAAATGTTCTGGTGCATATTCATTGCTGATTTCAATGGCTTGGCTCAAGTTTTCGGCGATAAAAATACGGCTGTGGCTGAGGGCTTGGCGAGCGGTTTCTGCACGCGGGAGCATTGCCAGTTGGCGTTCAATAGCAAGTGTGGTGTTTTTGGCTAAGGTTTCACTTGGGGTAACCAAAATCACTTGGCTGTCCGCCCCGTGTTCCGCTTGGGAAAGCAAATCACTAGCCACAAAATCGGGATCGGCATTTTCATCAGCTAACACTAATACTTCGGAGGGGCCTGCTTGCATATCAATGGCAGCACCGTTCAGTGCTTGGCTCACTTGGCGTTTGGCTTCAGTAACAAAGGCGTTGCCGGGGCCGAAGATTTTATCCACTTTAGCAACGGTTTCTGTACCGAATGCCATTGCGACAATAGCTTGTGCGCCGCCAACAGGGTAAATAGTTTCGACCCCGCAGAGATCTGCCGCATATAAAATCGCATCAGCGATAGGTGGCGGGGAGCAAAGCACGATTTTTTTACAGCCTGCAATTTTGGCAGGAATAGCAAGCATTAAGACGGTGGAAAAAAGCGGGGCAGAGCCACCGGGGATATACAAGCCCACCCGATTAATCGGGCGAGTTACCACTTGGCAACGCACGCCCGCTTGGGTTTCAATGTCCACCGCTTGGGGGATTTGTGCTTGGTGAAAGCGTTCAATGTTGGTTTTGGCATTTTGAATGGCGGTTTTTAATTCATCGGGTAAGCGAGCCGCTGCCGCTTGAATTTCCGCTTGCGAGATAACTAGGCTGTCTAGTTTGACCTTGTCGAATTTTTCGCCTAATTCAAATAACGCCTTGTCGCCTTCACCTTGCACTTTCTCACGAATGGCGTCCACAGCGTCTTTAATGGATTGTGCTGCCGAAATAGCAGGACGCATTAAGGCTTGTTGTTTTTCTTGTTCGGTTAAGTTTTTCCAGATTAGGGTTTGCATTGTGTTCTTCCTTAAAAATTGTTGCAAAATTTCACCGCACTTTAAGCGAGCATTTTTTCAATGGGTAGCACTAAAACCGAGCTTGCGCCCTGTGCTTTCAATTCTTCCATTGTTTCCCAGAATAAGGTTTCTTGGCTCACTGCGTGCAGTGCCACTTTGCTTTCATCGTGAGCGAGAGGCAAAATGGTTGGGTTTTCCACACCTGGTAGCAGAGAAATAATGGTTTCCAGTTGGGCTTTTGGTGCGTGTAGCATAATGTATTTGGATTCACCTGCTTGTTGAATGCCTTGAATGCGGGTTAAGAGCCTATCCACAAGGGCTTGTTTTTCGTTTGATAACGGTTCTTTGCGTTGAATCAGGCAGGCGGTGGAACGATAAATCACTTCCACTTCTTTTAAGCCGTTCGCTTCAAGGGTTGCGCCCGATGACACTAAATCACAAATAGCATCAGCTAAACCTGCAGATGGGGCAACTTCCACCGAACCATTGAGCAAGGTGCTTTTGAAGGCAACGCCTTGTTCGTTCATATAGCGTTTGAGTAAATTAGGGTAGGAGGTGGCAATGCGGCAGTTGGCGAAGTCTTGCACGCCGTTGTAAGCCCGATCGCGATCAATGGCTAAGGATAAACGACAGCCACCGAAATCTAAGGTACGTAATTTCTTGTAAGCCACGCTTTCGCCAGTGGCAAGGCGACCGAGTTCTTCCTCTTCCAGCACGTTTTCGCCGATAATGCCGAGATCCACAATGCCGTCAAAAATTAAGCCGGGAATATCGTCATCACGCACGCGCAGAATTTCAATGGGCATATTTTCCGCATAAGCGATTAAACGTTGTTCGTTCCAGTTAATTTTTACGCCACATTGCTTGAGCAGCTCGGCGCAATCTTTGCTGAGGCGACCTTTCTTTTGTAAGGCGATTCTTAAGCGAGTTGGGTTAGTCATTGTGTTTTCCTTCTAATTAAAAATATTGGGTATAAAAAAATCTCTCGAAAGAAACTTCCGAGAGATCGCTAATTTTTAAATTAGTAGAATTGGCAACACTCGCTCGGAAGTCCTATCTTCCAAGCAATAACCATCGCCTGAAAGATTATTCAGGGTGATGGTGATGATGAGTGTTGCGATTAAAATTCATTTTGTGTTTCTCCAAAAACTAACTGGTTATTAATCTATGCAAAAAAATTTTTTTATGCAAGCAAAATTTTCAACTTTTTTTCGCTTTAATGAAAAGTAACACGGGGCGATGCTGCAAATCCTTGAATTCTTGCTGCCATTCGGGGCGATCTACCAGCATTGGTTCAGCCATTTTTTCGATCTGAAAACCTGCGCGAATCAGATCATTTACAATGGTAGAAAGGGTGCGATGATAGGTTTTAAAAGGTTGTTTGAACCAATTTCGATCCCGTTCTCCTTCATCACGATAATAATTTAAACGATAAGCAAGCTGTTGTTTATGCTGATCTTTTTCCCAACGCTCGCCACCTTGATAGCAAGTTACAATGGGGTGTTCTTGTGAGAAAATAAGCGTGCCGTTGGTGTTGAGCTTGGCATAAATATCCGCGAGCAGCTGGGGAAAATCCTGCACATAATGAAAGGCGAAAGAACTGGTAACCACATCAAAATTGTCATCTGGCAAGGTATTTAGCTGTTCCATTGCGAGCTGGTATAACGCAAAGTGAGGTTGTTTTTCGGCGAGATTTTTTGCTGCTTGCTGCAACATTGCTTGAGATAAATCCATTCCCACCACAAATTCTGCGCCTTTTTGCAAATAAAGCTGCAAATGCTCACCCATTCCACAACCCAGATCGAGCAGCTTTTTGCCTGTTAAATCAGGCAATAAACTGAGCATTGTGGGTTTTTCCACAATTTCATTCAGGCTAATGGGATTTTGACGTAATTTTTGGTAAAGCTCAAAAAAGCCTTCTTTATCGTAAACGGAGGTTTTCATTATTGTTATGCGAAAAAATTAGCACGGTTTCCCGTGCTAATGGTTGAAATTTAAGCCTATTTTAAGTGATTTACGCTTATCTGCCAAATACCGGTAGCAAGCCAAAGAGATCAGCCAGTTGAATAAAGATATTGAGCAGACCGAACAGGATAACGAAGTAAATCATTCCACTGCCACCATAAACTTGGTAGGTTTGATTTGGATATTTCGCGCGGCAAGCTTTGGCAAGAAGCGCAGGAATGATCACCGCCCAAATGGTTGCCGCAAGCCCTGCGTAGCCAATGGCGATCACAAAGCCATAAGGGAAAAGCAGGCTTAAAATCAACGGCGGTAAGAAGGTGATTAATGCGGTTTTTGTTCTGCCTGCGCTGCTGTTGTCGAATTTGAATAAATCGGCGATGTAATCAAATAAACCAAGGGTTACGCCAAGGAATGAGCTGGCGATCGCCATATAGGCAAAGAAACGCAACATTAAGCCCACAAAATTCGTTTGGATTTGGCTATTCAAGGCTTCAAGTAATGCTGCAATGTCGCCGCCTTTTTGGATCACAGGGATAAATTCATTGCGTGGTAAATTGCCCTGAATGGCAAGCTGCCATAGCATATAGATGATTAATGCGATGAATGTGCCGTAAATAATAGATTTGGTCACTTTGCTGCTATCGCGATCATAATATTTCACTAAGCTCGGCACATTTTGGTGGAAACCAAAAGACACCAAACAAACTGGTAAAGCAGCAAGGGCGAATGGTAGATATTGGCTATTTTCTGTGGCTAGGCTATCAAGCAAAATATCGGTGTTTACCATTCCCAATAAATTGGTTACAGAGAGCAAGAAAGCGACCACCATTCCCGCGATTAAAACGGTACTAAAGCGATCTACGGCTTTGGTGGAAAACCATACGAAAAAGGCGAGTACCGCACAGAAAATCAGCGAGCCAGAAACGCGTCCAATTTCCACCGCACTTTGTTCGCTGCTAAATAATTGATTCAGAAAACTTTCCGTCAAACCGCCGCCAGAGGTGATATAAGCGTAGGTGAGAATATAGAGTACAAACGCCACGGAAAGCCCATTTAGCACGTTCCAGCCTTTACCGAGCAAATCTTTAACGATGGTGTCAAAACTTGCCCCTGTGGGATAATGCAAGTTAGCTTCCAGTAGCATTAAGCCCGATGTGGTCATACAAAACCAAGTGTAGCAAAGGATCAAAATAGAACCGATAAACCACACGCCAGAAGTGGCAATGGGGTTGGCCAACATTCCTGCACCAATGGTGCCGCCAGCGATAATCATTGCGCCGCCGAATAAGGAAGGATTTTTTTTCATAAATTCACCTATAAGTTTAATACTGGTATCGATGAACTATTATAATAGTACAAAATAAAAATACAATGGCTAAATTGCTCGTTTAACTTGGCAAAAGCAAAAAAATCAAGCTATAATTCAAGAGTTTTATTACCATTCATTAACTAGAAGGAAAGACCAAATGGGTTTAGAAATCGTTCCAGCAGGAAAAGAACTTCCTGATGATATTTATGTTGTTATTGAAATCCCAGCTAATTCAGATCCAATCAAATATGAAGTGGATAAAGAAACTGGGACATTATTCGTTGATCGCTTTATGGCAACCGCAATGTTCTACCCAGCGAACTATGGTTACATTAACCACACCTTATCTTTAGATGGCGATCCTGTTGATGTATTAGTCCCAACTCCTTATCCATTACAACCAGGTTCTGTGATCCGTTGCCGCCCAGTGGGTGTGTTAAAAATGACGGACGAATCAGGTCAAGATGCGAAAGTGATCGCTGTGCCACACACAAAATTAAGCAAAGAATACGATCACATTAAAGATGTAGGTGATTTACCAGCTTTATTAAAAGCCCAAATCCAGCACTTCTTTGAAAGCTACAAAGCCCTTGAAGCGGGTAAATGGGTGAAAGTTGATGGTTGGGAAGGTGTTGAAGCCGCCCGTCAAGAGATTTTAGAGTCTTTTGAGCGCGCGAAAAAATAATTTTTCTTTTACTTTTAATACCGCCTTTTCGTAGGGCGGTATTTTTCTATGTGTAAACTTAAGGAGTGAAAATGTTAAAAACCTTGAAAAAAATTACCGCACTTTCTGTATTGGCATTAATGCTTAACGCCTGTGCGGATTCCGCGAGCATTAACCAACAAGCCGCAGCAAATTACCGCCAAACGGTGAATCAAGCACAACAGCAAGGGGCAGTGGATACCACCTCCACCACCGCAAAACGCATTCATAAAGTCTTTAACAAAATGTACCCTTATGCGAATCAAGAAAACCACACAGGGCAACCCTTCAACTGGCAAATTACGGTGATTAAATCCGATGAGCTAAACGCGTGGGCAATGCCGGGTGGAAAAATGGCATTTTATACAGGATTAGTGAATAAATTGCGGCTCAGTGATGATGAAATCGCTACCGTAATGGGGCACGAAATGGCTCACGCCCTCAAAGAACACGGTAAGAAAAAAGTAAATATGGGCGTATTTACCGAAGTGATCGCACAGGTTGCACACGTTGCACTTTCAACCCAAATTGGCGCTGATGGCAGTGGCTTAGTGGTCGGCTTAACCAAAGACTGGGCGCTCGATAAACCTTATTCTCGCAGCGCTGAAACAGAAGCCGATGAAGTCGGCTTATTATTAATGGCAAAAGCGGGCTACAACCCAGAAGCCGCACCTAGATTATGGGAAAAAATGCAAAAAGCATCATCTGGTTCACAAGGTGTACTTGCTGCACTTTCTTCCACTCACCCAAGCGATAAAGATCGCCAACAAAATCTACTTCGCCTAATGCCAGAGGCTGTGGCGATTTATAAAGCGAGTAAGTAATCATTTACAAATAGACAAAACAAAGTGCGGTGGAAAATTCGGAGATTTTACACCGCACTTATTTTTACCTTTTCTAAGAACGAGTTGGTTTTCTCAGTTCCCAGCCTGTTTGGGTTTTGATTAAATAAAGGCTTTTGTCTTTTGCCGCATAGCCACCTTTTACCGCATCTAAAATTAAATTTGGTGCTAAATTAGCGGAAAATACTTCTGCTTTACCTTGTTCTTCGGCAAGAATGACATATACCGCAAGGGTTGGATTTTCAGGATCAGTTAAACGAATATCGGCAATGGTAAAAGGTTGCACGCATTGCTGTTTGAGTTCTGACCACGTGTAGCCAGCAGAAGGAATACAGCCTTTTTCATCACGGTCTGCACCTACTAAAGGCATTGGCGAAGGGGAAGTACAGCCCATTATCAGGGCCGTACTAAGCAAGGATAATGTGATAGTTTTTTTCATCTTAACGTCTTGGTAAATAGTTTACAGGATCAACGGATTTACCTTTGTAACGAATTTCAAAGTGAAGTTTTACGCTATTTGTGCCAGAGCTGCCCATTTTGGCAATTTGCTGACCTGCGCGTACTTCTTGCTGATCTTTCACTAAAATGCTTTCGTTATGCGCATAGGCACTGAGGAAATCATCATTATGTTTGATGATGATAAGATTTCCGTAACCGCGCAATGCGTTTCCAGCATAAACAACGCGACCTGCAGCAGCGGCATTAACCGCTTGACCACGCGAACCGCTGATGTCGATCCCTTTGTTCCCACCATCAGAAGTGGAGAACCCTTGCACGATTTTACCGCTAGTTGGCCATTGCCACGCCACATTTGATACAGCTGGCGCTTGAGTTTGCACGGGTTTTGCCACAACTGGTGCAGTTGGGGTTACCGTTACAGGTGCTTGCGCAGTGGCTTGTGCTGGTGTGCCAGTATTTGATTTGATTGGGCCAATAATTGAGCCATCAGAGCCATATTGTGTGCCATTAGGGCCTGGGGTATAGGTTACTGCAGGCTCAACAGGTTTAGCAGGTTTTTCCGCAGGTTTTACAGCGCTAGTGGTCTTCACCGGAGTTGGTGCGGTTTCGTTAGACACTTTCAAGGTTTGTCCCACGCTTAAGGTGTAAGGCTCAGACATATTATTCATTGCTGCAAGCTCTTTGACATCAATGCCACAAATATAAGCGATTAAGAACATCGTATCGCCTTTGCGCACTTTATAGGTATTCCCTTTATAAAAGCCTTTGTCGATTTTGCTGTAATCTGGCGCATTGGTTTCAGGATTACGCGGAATCTCAAAATTTTGCGAAACCTGCTGTGCTTTGGCTTGCGTGTTAGTCACAGTTTTTTTAGTTTGTTGAACCACTTGGTTTGCTCGTTGTTGCACTTGAGCAACCTGAGGCGTTTGTACCTGCGGTGCTTGATAAGCTGGTTGCGTTGGTGCAGTCATTGTGGCAGGCATACTTTGTTGTTGAATTTGTGGTTCCCAAGTATTTCCTGCGTTGTTATTTACGGGTTGCATTGTACCTGGAGGTAATGCGCCATCAGCACTTTCTACAGGCGCTGGTGCGCTAGACGAACAAGCGGATAGTACTGCTACGCTAATAGGTAAAAGTAAAAATGATTTTTTCATTGGAGTTCCTCTATTAATTCATTGATTCTGGCATAGGTTGTTTTTCAATAATCGGTTGCCATTGGGCATCTTCCGTTGCACCAGTGCCAAGCACAGGCTGCATCATTCCCGGTGGAAGGGCATTTTCATCTTGCTGTTGTGGTTCTGATGAACAAGCCCCTAACAGAGAAAAGCAAGCAAATAAGATTAAAAATTTCTGCATTTTTGACCGCACTTTTATTTGAAAATGAAATAAATAATCACAGCAAGAAGCACCACCGCCCAGCCAATCCACTCAATGGATTGACGTAGCCGATGGGCAAATTTCTGCCCGCCCCAAGCGGATAATTTCGCCACCAAAATAAACCTTGCCAGCCGTGAAACGAGGGAAATGAGCAAAAAAGGCACAAATGCCATATGCATTACACCCGCACAGATAGTAAAAAGTTTATAGGGTAACGGCGTAAAGCCCGCAAGAAACATCACCATAACGCCCCAACGTTGAAACCAACTGAGCAGGGTGTCAAATTGTGCTTGATAACCAAGGCTAACGAGATAATGCTGAATACTATCAAAGGCATAATAGCCCAATGCGTAGCCCACAATCCCGCCAATTGGGGAAGCGACGCCTGCATAAACGCCAAAACGCACAGCACGTTTGGGCTGAGAAATCGCCATTGGGATCAGCATTACATCGGTCGGAACGGGGAAAAAAATGGATTCAATAAAGCTAGTAAACATCAACCAACCCGTCGCATAGCGGTGGGTTGACCATTGCATCACTTTATCGTACAGCGTACCAAAAATTTTCAATCGACAATCCTCAAGCTGTTGTAAAACATTGCATTATTCACTTTTTAACCAATCTTGTAAAGATTGAAGTGAGTGATAAGCGGTCATATCTGCTTGGATTGGCGTAATGGAAACATAGCCATTTTTCACCGCGTGAAAATCCGTGTCTTCTTGCTCATATTCCGCCAAGCCTGCAGGGCCAATCCAATAGATTGTGTCGCCACGGGGATCTTGCTGTTTAATCACTTCGGCGGCAGCCGCACGATAACCCAAATGACAAACTTTGATGCCTTTAATTTCTTCATAAGGCAAGTCTGGCACGTTAATATTCAAAATTTCACGGCTTTTTAATAGCTGGCTGTGTAATTTCGGGATTAATTCGCACACAATGAGAGCGGCAGTTTCGTAGTGTTGGCGACCATCAAGGGAAACTGCAACCGCTGGCAAGCCAAGATGACGACCTTCAAACGCCGCAGCAACCGTGCCAGAATACAGCACATCATCACCTAAATTCACCCCTGCGTTAATGCCAGACACCACCAAATCCACTTGCCCAGACAGAAAACCATTCAAGGCTAAATGCACGCAATCGGCAGGTGTGCCATTAATGCAATAATCGCCATTATCCAATTTCATTGGGCGTAAAGGCTCAACTAAAGTGAGCGAGCTTGAGGCAGCACTGCGGTTGCGATCGGGGGCGACCACCGTAACTTGTGCGATTTTACGCAATTCTTTGGCAAGGGCTTTGATGCCTTCGGCGTGAATGCCATCATCATTAGAGAGTAAAATATTCATTGCATTTCCTATTCAATAATCTGTACTAATTCGCGAACGAGCGCCGTGGCATAACTGCCAGCAGGCAAATAAAACGCCAGTTTTAGCCCTTCGGGTAAAAATTCCCAATGCAAATGCTGTGCTTGCATTAAGAGCGGGCGGCGGCTGGGCTTCATTCGTTCCTTTTGCATTAAATTTAAAATATCTTGATGTTGCTGCACGATCGCCATTTCACGCGGATTGGCTGGCTGAATGCTTTCCCCAACTAAAGGCGCGGTGAGCAAAATATCTTGATTTTCTAACCGCTCTTTTAAGGCATTTAAATCTTCATTTTCATCAATTTGAAACCAACTGTGCGAACCGTTGAGCTGCACAATGTCGCCCAGTAAAATTTGCTGTGTAAGCTGTGCTTGAATGCGATCGGACACCACCAAATTAAATATTTCACTGCGCGCGGCGGAAAGATAAAAACTCCGCTTTTTGCGATCTTTCACCTTAATTTCGCCTTGAGCCCAACGCATTGCTTGGGTGAGATTATGCCCATCACGCCCGAAACGTTGTTCGGTGAAATAATTGGGAAAGCCAAAATTTGCTAAATTTTCTAACCGCACTTTAAGATCGGCTGTTTCCGTTGCACCACGCAGCAAAATTTCAAAATGATTGCCCGCAAGGCTACCCGTGCGAATTTTGCGATTATGGCGGGTAACCTTGAGGATTTCTACCCCCTCCAAATGGAATTGGCTGAAATCAGGGGTGGGCTGGCCTGCCATATGTAAGCAGAACCACTGTTCAGTAACTGCTTTGCGATCTTTTAACCCCGCATAACTCATATTTCTCGGCGAAATGCCCGCAAACTCTGCCAATTTTTCCCCCACGAAAAGGGTGTTAGCATCGGTTTTCCGAACATACAGGGCAACAAATTCCCCCTCGCCTGTCATCTCATAGCCCAAATTTTCTTTAACGATAAAATCCGCACATTCTGCTTTCAAATGGGCTTGTTGAGTCGGCGGGGATTGCAAATAAGCCAGCTCCAGCATTGATTACCCCTTAACCAACAGGGCAACCGCTTCGCACGCAATGCCCTCGCCCCGCCCTGTAAAACCGAGCTTTTCGCTCGTGGTGGCTTTCACGTTCACCTGTTCCACATCGCAATCTAACACCTGCGCAATGGCTGCACGCATATTATCAATATGCGGACGCATTTTCGGCGCTTGCGCAATGATGGTTACGTCCACATTGCCGATTTTATAGCCCTTGCCTTGCACTTGACGATAAGCCTCTTGCAGCAACCCTTTGCTGTCCGCCCCCTTATATTGCGGATCAGTGTCCGGGAATAATTTACCAATATCCCCCAGCGCCACCGCACCTAACAAGGCATCAGTTAGAGCGTGCAACGCCACATCGCCATCACTATGCGCCAGCAAACCTTTCTCATAAGGCACTGCCACCCCACCAATCACAATCGGCCCTTCACCGCCAAAGGCGTGTACATCAAACCCATGCCCAATTCGTATCATATTTTTTCCTAATTGCTGATCAAAAATAGTGCAAGATTATAGCATCACAAGCCCTATTCAAAAATGGATAATTTAAGTGCGGTGGGATTTTTGTGAGTTTTTCACCGCACTTTTATTTGCTTGTGATATTTACTTCTTAGAAAAATCCGTTACTGTATAACGCTAACCTTGCTGTATGGAGAAACCAATGAAACACCTCCCCCTTATTCCCGGTTTATTATTAACTGTTTTAATTAGTGTGCTGGCGAGCTGGATTGCGCAAACTCAGTTGGCGATGCAGTGGCATATTAGCGCCTTGACCTTAGCCATTGTATTGGGGATTTTGGGCGGTAATACGTTTTACCCTTATATTGAGCCACAAATGAAAGCTGGCGTGTTGTTTGCGAAAGGAATTTTACTGCGTTGCGGTATTGTGCTGTTTGGCTTTCGTTTAACCTTTCAGGATATTAGCCAAGTAGGATTAAGTGCGCTGTTTGCCGATGCCACCGTGCTGATTTTAACCTTTTTGCTTACTTGTTGGGTGGGCATCAAATGGCTGAAGATCGATCGTCAAATCGTACAGCTTACCGCGGCAGGCTGTAGCATTTGCGGAGCGGCGGCGATTATGGCGACAGAGCCGATCGTAAAAGCGCCATCTTATAAAGTTTCTGTAGCAGTGGCGTTGATCGTGATTTTCGGCACGCTGAGTATGTTTCTTTACCCTGTGTTGTATCCTTATTTGCAAGCCTATTTGCCTGATCAGGCGTTTGGTATTTATATTGGAGCAACAATTCACGAAGTGGCGCAAGTGTATGCCGCAGGCGCGAATATAGGTTCACAAGTGGCGGATACTGCGGTGATTTCTAAAATGATACGAGTGATGATGCTCGCGCCATTATTATTGGCGTTGTCCTATTTTTTACGCCGTGAAAATGCGGAGGCTCAAGGCAAAATCACCATTCCTTATTTTGCGTTATTATTTATTGGCGTAGCAATTTTTAATTCTTTCAATTTATTACCGCAAGCCGTGGTGAATTTTTTAGTTCAGCTTGATAGTGTTCTATTAATGATGGTAATGGCAGCATTAGGACTTACCACCAATATTAACTCTCTCAAACAAGCAGGAACAAAACCGCTATTATTAGGTGCGATTATTTGGATTTGGTTAATTGTGGGGGGATTAGGGATTAATCTCGTTTTCACTTATCTTTTAGGATAAATTCAGATTGAACTAAGCAAGCCAAAAACATTGAGAAAAAGCACCGCACTTTATTTCTTGCTAATCCTGATTAAGGTCTCTAAAATACGGCAATTTTCTGTACTAAAAACAGCGATTAAAAACTCAAGGTTGATAATTTATGCAAAGATTTTCTCTACCAATACGAGTTTATTATGAAGATACCGATGCAGGAGGTGTGGTTTATCACGCCCGTTATCTGCATTTCTTTGAGCGAGCAAGAACCGATTACCTGCGTGAATTAGGCTTTTCTCAACAGGCATTGCTTGATGAACATAATCTCGCATTTGTTGTCAAAACAATGCAGATTGATTATCGTCTTGCCGCCAAGCTAGATGATTTATTAACGGTGGAAACAGAAGTAAGCGGCATTAAAGGCGCAACAATTTTGTTTTCGCAGCAAATAAAACGTAATGATGTGCTGATTTGTACGGCTGAAGTAAAAGTGGCCTGTGTGGATCTCACAAAAATGAAACCTGTTGCTATTCCACAAGAAATTAAAGCAGCATTTAACGGGTAAATAAGCACTTACCTATTTTACTATCCTATTTTTTGGAGCTATGTAATGACCAGTGAATTGAACTTTTTGGAACTGTTTTTAAAAGCCAGTGTAGTGGTTCAAATTGTAATTGTAATCCTGATCGCGTTTTCCATTATGTCTTGGGCGATCATTATCCAACGCAGCCGCGTATTAACCAAAGCCTTAAAAGATTCCTCAGCGTTTGAAGATCGCTTTTGGTCTGGCGAAGAACTAAATAAATTATACGAAGGCCTATCTAACCGCCGTGATGGTTTAACAGGTAGCGAACAAATTTTCTATGTCGGCTTTAAAGAGTTCTCACGCTTGAAAAAAGCCAACCCAGATGCACCAGAAGCCATTATTCAAGGCAGCACGCGCGCAATGAATTTGGCAATGAACCGTGAAATTGAAGATGTGGAAACACGCGTACCATTCCTAGCAACAGTTGCATCAATCAGCCCATATATCGGCTTATTCGGTACGGTTTGGGGAATTATGCACGCCTTTATGGCGCTAAGCGGGGCAAAGCAAGCCACTTTGCAAATGGTTGCACCGGGGATCGCAGAAGCCTTGATCGCAACAGCAATCGGTTTATTTGCCGCAATTCCTGCGGTAATGGCGTATAACCGTTTAAGTTTACGCGTCAATAAACTTGAGCAAAATTATGGTAACTTTATTGATGAATTTACCACCATCTTGCATCGTCAAGTTTTCGGTCGTCATCAATAGTATGTCGCACAAAGTGCGGTGATTTTTAGCAAAGTTTTTAGAGGCAATAATGTCTTATCGTCGTAAACGTCGTGATATAAAATCTGAAATCAATATAGTGCCATTTTTAGATGTGTTATTAGTGCTATTGCTTATTTTTATGGCAACCGCACCGATCATTTCACAAAGTGTGCAAGTGGAATTGCCTGATGCGGTGGAAAGCCAATCCGTATCCAATGAAGACAAAGTGCCCGTTATTTTAGAAGTTTCAGGCATTGGTCAATATAGCCTTTCCATTGGCGGTGAACGCAGTGAAAATCTCACAGAAGAAATGGTTACGCAAATGGCTAAACAAGAATATGACAAAGACAACAACACAATGTTCTTGGTTGGCGGAGCGAAAGATGTGCCTTATGAAGAAGTGATTAAAGCACTCAATTTACTGCATCTAGCAGGAATAAAATCTGTTGGATTAATGACAAACCCAATTTAAGGTAAGTAGGTCTATTGTGCGTAATAATCAACGAAATAACGGAATTGGCGCCTTTGCCATTTCAATTATTCTGCACATTATTCTATTTGGCTTGTTAATTCTTGGCTCGCTTTATTACAAAGTAGAAATAATGGGCGGCGGTGAAGGTGATGGCGATGTAATCAGTGCCGTAATGGTCGATACAGGATCTGCCGCACAGGAATGGGGACGTTTGCAACAACAGAAAAAAGGGCAGGTGGATAAACCTACTCAACCGCAGCAGAAAGAACCGGATCCACAAGAACAAAAACAAGCACAATTAGAAGAGCAAAAACGTCAGCAAGAATTGGAACGCCAGAAGCAGTTTGAAAAACAGCTGGAGCAAGAGCGTCAAAAACAGCTTGAACTGAAAAAACAGCAAGAACAGTTGGCAGAGCAACAAAGGCAGCGTGAAGAACAAGCTCGCATTGCCTTAGAAAAACAGAAGTTGCAAGAAGCAAAGGCGAAACAACAAGTGGAAGCGGCAAAGCTGAAAGCTGAAGCTGAAGCAAAACGTTTAGCTGCACAGGCCAAAAAAGCCGAAGAAGAAGCCAAGGCAAAAGCCGCTGAGCAAGCGAAAAAAGCCAAAGAACAAGCTGAAAAAGAAGCCAAGCTAAAAGCCGAAAAAGCAGCGGCGGAAGCAAAGGCTAAAGCGGACGCAGAGAAAAAAGCAAAGGCAGAAAAAGCAAAAGCGGAAGCTGCTGCAAAAGCCAAAGCAGAGGCAGAAGCCAAAGCGAAAGCTGAAGCCAAGGCAAAAGCAGACAAAGCTAAAGCTGAAGCGAAAGCCAAGGCGGAAGCAGATAAACGCCGCGCACAGCAATCGGCGCTAGATGATTTCATCAATGGTGGTGATATTGGTGGCGGCAGTGCTAAAGTTGGCGGTAATGCGAATAAAGCAGGTGGCCAAGGCAGTGGCGCAGGTTTAGGCGCAGGCGATGGCAAAAAAGAAGGTGATCGTTATGCTGGCGTCATTAAGAAAGAAATTCAACGCCGTTTCTTAAAAGATCCGAGCTTTGCAGGGAAAGTCTGTCGCATTCGTATTCAATTGCAACGTGATGGCACGATCTCAAGTTATCAAAGAATTTCTGGCCCTGATGATATTTGTTCTGCGGCAATGAGTGCAGTAGCAAGAACGAAGAAAGTTCCCGCTGCGCCATCAGATGCTATTTATAGTAAATATAAATCACCAGTTATTGATTTTGATTTGAAGTAATTGGTTTAACAATCTAAGGTGAATTTTATGAAAGTAATGATTCGTATCACACAGTTTTTAACGATGCTATGGGTGCTATTGGCAAATGTCGCCTTGGCAGATGACGAAGTTCGTATTGTTATTGACGAAGGGGTTGATAGCGCACGCCCTATCGCTGTTGTGCCATTTAAATGGAATGGCGCAGGTGCAATGCCAACTGATGTGGCAGAGATTATTTCTGCAGATTTACGCAATAGCGGTAAATTCAATCCCATTTCGCCAGCAAAAATGCCACAACAACCTACTTCAGCTTCAGAAGTGAATGCTGATGCGTGGTCATCTTTAGGCATTGATGCTATCGTGGTTGGGCAAGTTACACCAAATGGCAATGGATACAGCATTGCTTATCAACTTGTGGATACTATTGGTGCATCAGGCACAGCAGGCGCAGTATTAGCGCAAAATCAATATGCCGTTCCAGCCAGCGCAATTCGCTTAGGCGCGCATACGGTAAGTGATGAAGTGTTTGAAAAACTCACAGGCATTCGTGGGGCATTTAGAACAAAAATCGCCTATGTGGTGCAAAAAAATGGCGGTTCAAAACCTTACCAAGTGCGTGTTGCCGATTATGATGGGCATAACCAATTTATTGTTACCCAAAGTTCACAACCGTTAATGTCGCCAGCTTGGTCGCCAGATGGTAATAAACTTGCTTATGTTTCGTTTGAAAATCGTAAATCTCAGCTCGTAGTGCAAGATTTACGTTCAGGCGCGCGCCGCGTGGTTGCTTCTTTCAAAGGACATAATGGTGCGCCAGCGTTTTCGCCTGATGGTTCAAGATTAGCCTTTGCTTCATCAAAAGATGGAGTGCTAAATATTTATGTAATGAATTTAGGCAGTGGCAGCGTTTCACAATTAACGAGCGGTTCAGGTAACAATACTGAGCCTGCGTGGTCGCCAGATGGTCGCTCAATCGTCTTTACTTCTGATAGAAGTGGTTCACCACAAGTATATCAAATGAGTGCAAGTGGTGGCGGTGCAACTTTACTAAGTTCTGGTGGTCGCACTTATAGCGGACAAATTTCTGCTGATGGCAGCACCTTAATAATGATTTCTGCGGATCATATTATGAAAAAAGATCTCGCAACAGGCGCAACAGAGATGTTGAGCTCAACTTTCTTAGATGAAAGTCCAAGCATCTCACCAAATGGAATTATGATTATTTATAGTTCTACACAAGGTTTAGGAAAGGTGCTACAATTGGTTTCTGCTGATGGGCGTTTCAAAGCACGTCTGCCGGGAAGTGATGGGCAAGTGAAATTTCCAGCTTGGTCCCCATATTTAACTAAAAACTAGGAGAAGTTAATGAAAAACTTTGCAAAATTATTAGTAGTAGCAGGCTCTGTAGCAGTATTAGCAGCTTGTAGTTCTTCAAAAGATGAAACTGCTGGTACAACATCTGTAGCAACTGCCCAAAGCTTTGGCGGTTATTCAGTTGAAGATTTACAGCAACGTTACAACACAGTTTACTTTGGATTCGATAAATACAACATCGAAGGTGAATACCAACAAATCTTAGATGCGCACGCTGCATATTTAACAGCAACTCCAGCATCTAAAGTGGTTGTTGAAGGTAACACTGACGAACGTGGTACACCAGAGTACAACATCGCATTAGGTCAACGTCGTGCTGACGCAGTAGCACACTACTTATCTGCTAAAGGTGTTCAAGCAGGTCAGCTTTCAACCGTTTCTTACGGTGAAGAAAAGCCAGCTGAGTTAGGTCACACTGAAGCTGCATATTCTAAAAACCGTCGTGCGGTGTTAGCATACTAATCTGCTTTATTGACGAAACAAAAAACCGAGCCTTTAATGCTCGGTTTTTATTTATTTGCGTGGTAAACGCTAATTTAGTTGTTGTTTATTCAGCCAAATGAACAAAAAAGCGAAAATTTTTATTGATTATTAAAATAAAAACAGTATCATAAGCCTCCGTTACGCAATGATACCTGTTTGGGTCGTTAGCTCAGTCGGTAGAGCAGCGGACTTTTAATCCGTTGGTCGAAGGTTCGAATCCTTCACGACCCACCANTNCAAAGCCNNTAAATATANTTAGGGTCGTTAGCTCAGTCGGTAGAGCAGCGGACTTTTAATCCGTTGGTCGAAGGTTCGAATCCTTCACGACCCACCATCATCAATTTATCCCTTAAATTCTCATAACAATCTATCTTCCACCTCATTATTTTTAATCTATCACATTCTACGTTTTATTCTTATTTTCTGATTATTTTTGCGATCTCGATTCCAAAACGTTCTTCATTTCCTACTAAAAAAGCACCGCCCTTGTTAGGCTTGCGTATAGAAAATTACCGATAAACAAAGGCAAAAGTGCGGTTGAAAAATCCGCGTTTTTATTATGGCTAAAATGAAAGGCTTCACCCTATTAGAATCTCTTATCGTACTATTGATTTCCAGTATGCTATTGGTTACGACCTTGCCTGTATGGCAACAGAATCAGGAACAATGGTTGTTAAGCAAAGAGCAACAGCGCTTATATTTATTTTTCCGCACAATTCAACGGCGCGTGGAAAATTCGAATCAAGTATGGTTTTTAGTGGCGAATCGCGATCTAGCAAGTCAAAAATGGTGCATTGCGGCGCAAGTCAAAAGCGAAAAAATATGCAACTGTTTACAACCGCACTTATGTGTAGACGAGCTAATGGCGAATATTTATCAACCCTTGTTTCCAACGCAAACAATGATTAGCAGTAAACATTATTTTCCGCAAGAAATGGCTAGATTCAGCGGTATCCGCAACACCATTCAAGCGGACTGTTTCTTATTGCAAGCAGGGCAAGCGAAAACCTTATTTTCTTTTTTTAATGTGGGTAGCCTAAAGCTAAAACAGGCGAATTCGCTCAGTGCGTGCGGAGAGCCTTAGATGAACCGCTATTTAAAAGGGCAAAGTTTGCTAGGTTTGATGATCGCCTTGTCAGTATCTAGCTTGTTATTAATCGCCATCGTGAAATTTTATCAACATAGCCAATGGCAAATTCAGCAAATGAATGCACGGCTTTTTTTACAAGCCGAAATAGAAAGAACCCTACAATTAATCGGCAAAGATTTACGCCGCACGGGGGTTCGTGCAGCCGTTGGAAAGCGTAAAGTGGATAATTTTGCTTTGTTTGAGCAAGATGAACAAGGCACAAGCCTTGTTGTTAGCCAAGCCTCGGGAGAAAAACCGAATAGCTGTGTGTTATTTTTCTATGATTTGGATAATTCAGGTTGTATTGGCTCTACTTACACCAAAGGATTATGCGTCGAAAATGGTAAAAATCGAGCAAAAGAAATCGAACGTGAATTGTTCGGTTATCGCCTAAAGCAAAAAATGTTAGAAACGCGTTTAACTTACAAAAACACCGTTAAGCAAAAATGCACAAAAGAAGAATGCCAAACTTACACTCAGCAACCCGCTTGTGAGAAAGGTGGTTGGGTGGATCTGTTCGATGATCGTGAAATTGCGATCACCCATTTTTCTTTGCAGTGGCTAAAAGAACCTTTGTTGCTTGTAGCACAGTTAAAAGGGCAACTCGTCAAACAACCGCATATTGAATATGAAAGCGAAATGGTCATTCCTTTGCTCAATCAAGGCGGTGCAGAATGAAAGCACAAAAAGGCATTGTTACCCTAACTCTATTGTTGTTGCTTAGTTCATTATTGATGATCGCAATGTTGTTTAATCAAGAAGAGCTGCATTTTTATCGAGCAATGAATGCGCAGCAAAAATATTATGCGGAAAATAATGTAGTGCTCTTGCCAATAAGCAGCGAAAATCTGCAACAGGAATGCGAAAAATTACCCTTAGATTATGCGGATTCTGTCTATCGTCTTGAGTTTAAAAATCCAACAAAAAAACACCGCACTTTTGATGACCCCGCGCATTTTGCTTGGTGCGAGCGAATAAGTTTATTTCAGAAAACGCCAAGTCGTGGCATAAGTGCGGGGGAATTTTCGCAATATTTTGATCCTGAGATCACACCTTTGTTTGCCAAACTTTTACAGCAAGAAAATATCAGCAAATATCCCCTTTATTGGTTTTCTGAACACGAGAAGCATTGGGAAATCAACGGCAATATTTATGCGGTGATTGTGGCAGAAGGAGATTTAACTTTATCTGGCAAAGGGGAAATTCGTGGCGCAGTGATTACGAAAGGGCAATTACATCAAGGGGAAAATGTGAAATTGGTTTACAATAAGAAAACGCTACAAGAAGTGGTTCAGGCTTATCGTTTTTGGCGGCTAGCAAAAAGGAGCTGGTATGATTTCGAGCCTTTATAGACCGCTAAAATACAAAGGAATGAATTTATTTTCTTTGCTAATGACTTTAACCCTATTTAGTGGTATTTTTCTGTCCATTAATCAATGGCTCACGCACCAGCGGCAAAGTGCGGTGAAAATTTATCAAGATTTACAAGCCATTTCTATTGCGCATAATCAGCATCAGCGTCTGTTTATGGGGCTGAGTTGTCAAACTCAAATTGAACAAAATCAGCTTATTTTTCATCTTCATTGTCATAAAAATAAAGTTACTGTGCGTTATCCCACAGGGGAAACCAGCTTATAAAAGGAAATTCTGTGCTAACCGTTTATTATTCCAATTTGCTTGAAACACAAAAAGAGATCCTACTGCATTTAATGAAAACAATGCCGTTGGACGATCCGTTGCAGTCGGAAATTATTTTGGTACAAAGTCCCGGAATGGCGCAGTGGCTGCAATGGCAAATTGCGGAAAAGCAAGGGATTTCAGCGAATTTACAATTTCCTATGCCAGCGACCTTTATTTGGCAGCTGTATCGCGATAATTTGTTTAATGTAACGCAGCAAAATCAATTTGCCAAAGAGCAGATAGTATGGCGCTTAATGCGATTGATTCCGCAATATTTAGCACAACCCGCCTTTGCACCATTGCGTGATTATCTCAATTCTGCACCGCAATCGGCACAACAAAAGTTGTATCAGCTGGCAGAAAAAGTGGCAGATTTATTTGACCAATATCTAGTGTATCGCCCAGATTGGATCAGTGCGTGGGAAAAAAATGCAGACAGCAGCATCGCGCAACAAATTGCGACACAGAAAAGTGAAGATAAACAACAGTTAGCCGATCAAATTACACGCCATATTGAATGGCAAGGCATTTTGTGGCGTGCATTAGTGGCTGAAATTCAACAGCAAAATGGCAGTGAAGAAGTTTGGCACAGGGCGCATTTACACCAACAATTTCTTCAGTTACTGGGTGAAAAAGTACCGCTAAAACTGCCAAAACGCATTTTTGTGTTTGGTATTTCAGCTCTGCCAAAAGTATATTTGGAAATTCTCAACGGCATCAGTGAGTTTTGTGATGTGCATTTATTTTTCACTAATCCTTGCCGTGAGTATTGGGGCGATATTGTCGATAAGCAATATTGGCAAAAATTACAACAGCGTTCCCGCACCGATCAACAAAGCCAACAATCTAACCCATTATTTTCTCATCAGCAAATTGCGCGACTAGAGCAAGAGCAGTATGAGCGCACTGCCGAGCAAGAAATGTTGCAAGTGGGTAACCCGTTACTTTCTTCTTGGGGCAAACAAGGGCGCGATTTCCTTTATCTGCTTACTGATCTGCAAAGTAATGAAATTAATGCCTATGTAGAATTGGCAGAAGACAGCTTATTACACCAAATTCAGCAACGCATTTTAACGCTTACGCCAACGGGTAGTGAGCCGCTGCATTTTGCAGCGCAAGATCCGTCTTTTTCCATTCACGCCTGTTATAGCGCAATGCGAGAAGTGGAAGCCTTGCAGGATTATTTACTGCATTTATTTAATCAAGATCCGAGCCTAACACCAAAAGATGTGGTGGTAATGGTGGCCAATATTGATAAATATACCCCTTATATTCGCGCAGTTTTTGAACAAGGTAAGCCTTACATTCCATTTTCTATTTCGGATAATAAATTGTCGGAAAATGATGTGATTGTGTCGGCTTTCATCAAATTGTTAAACCTGAAAGAAAGTCTGTTTAGCGCGCAAGATGTGCTGGATTTTCTCGATATTCCAAGTATTCGCGCCCGTTTTTATATTGAGCTTGAAGATCTACCTTATATTCATCATTGGGTGGAACATTCAGGTATTCGCTTTGGCTTGGAAAAATATCAGGGCGTAGCGCAAGAAAATTATAATGCGTGGAAAGCAGGGCTGGAGAGAATGTTGCTCGGCTATGCAATGCGTGAAGAAAATGGCATTTGGCAAGACAGCCTAGGTTTTGATAATAGTTACGGCTTAAAAGGGCAATTAGCAGGCTATTTAGCGGAATTTATTGAACAACTTTATCAATGGTATCAAACACTTTGCGGCGAACATTCTGTTGAGCAATGGCAGCAAGCTTTATTCCAACTGGTGGAAACCTTTTTCCAATTTGATGAAACGAGCCAAGAAACCCAATGGTATCTTAATGATTGCATTGAAACCTTTGCTGAACCTTTGGTCAATGTGCAATTTGAACAAACACTTGGCGCAGAAGTGGTGACGGAAGTGATGAGTGGCTATTTGCAAGAAAACCCGCATAACTTACGTTTTTTGGCGGGGAAAGTGAATTTTTGCACCTTATTGCCAATGCGTTCAATCCCATTCCGCGTGGTGTGCTTGCTTGGAATGAATGAAGGGGAGTACCCACGGCAAAGCACACCAAATAGCTTTGATCTTATGCAGTATCATCGACAGAAAGGCGATCGCTTTAAGCGCGATGATGATCGCTATCTGTTTCTTGAAGCGCTCGTTTCTGCACAAGATTATTTCTATCTCAGTTATGTTGGGCATTCAATCATTGATGATGAACCGAAAGAACCCTCTGTACTGGTAAATCAATTATTGGATTATGTGGCAGAAAACTTGCCATTGCCTGAGAATGATGAGGTCGAAAATCCGAATGAATATTGGCGTAAAAAATTGGTGATACATCACCCAATGACCGCTTTTAGCGAGAAAAATTTCAGTAAAAACCACCGCACTTTTGCGCGCAAATGGTTGCCATTAGTGAATAAAACTGCGCAGCAAGAACAGGGCTTTATTCAGCCGTTGAATAATGATCATCGGGTGCAAACAGTAGCGTTAAGCCAGCTTATCGCCTTTGTACAGCACCCGATCCGATTTTTCCTAGAGCAGATTTTAGGCATTCACCTGCAAAATGAAGAAAGCGCCTTAAGGGACACAGAAAATTTCGATTTCGATAACTTGGAACGCTATGCCATTAACCAGCAACTGCTTTATCTCAATGATGATGAATTTAGCCAATTTTTCCGCCAGTTACAAATTAAAGGCATAATGCCAAGGGGCGCTTTTGCTGAAGTGCAAGGGCAAAAACTGAGCCAAGATATTCGCGATCTGAAAAAAGAGGTGGCAGACTATTTAACGCAAGAAAGCCAAAGCGTGGCAGTGGAGCTGGATTTCACCCTGCCAACCCAAACTTTGCGTTTAACAGGCGTAATCAATCAGCTTTATCCTTTGGTTGATGGCACATCAAAGGGGAAAGTGGAGAGAGTAACTTGGCGTGTGGGGGGAAAAATCCGCGATAAAGATCTGATTGAAAACTGGATCTATTATTTAGTGCAATGTGCAACACAAGAAAATGTCGCTCCTGCTCATAGTTACGCTAAAGGTGAACAAGTGCGGTTTAAAACTCTGCAAAAAAGCACCGCACTTACCCAATTACAATGTTATCTAGAAGCCTATGTTCAAGCCCAACAATCCCCTTGCTTAGTGCTAACAACGAATCTGAGCCGTTATTTCAAAGCACTCAAAAATGAAAAAGGCACAGATGATGAAGAAGCCATTCAACAAAAATGCTTTGCCATCTTGTACGAAAGCATTTACGGTAGCGATTATGGCTTTAAGCAAGAAGATAAATACTGGCAACGCGTGCTAAGCGAACAAGAATTAGCACAACTGGACTTAAACGCAATGACCAGCATAATGCAGGATTGGTTTGGGTTGATGTTAGAAAGCTGTAAATAAAAGAAAACCGCTGATCATTCTCAGCGGTTTTGTTTTAGCGTTTGAAATATTCGGCTAATACTTGAGCAATGCCAGCTTTATCATTGCTTGTGGTGGTGAGCTTGGCTTGATGTTTTACTTCATCTTCTGCATTGCCCATCGCCACGCCTAATCCCGCGGCGGTGAGCATACTGATGTCATTGTGGTTATCGCCAAACGCAATCACCTGTTGCGGTGCGATTTGCCATTGATTTAATACCTCTAACAATCTTGCCCCTTTGGTATTGCCTGCGTTGGCAATATCCACACGATCCACCCAAGACCATTCACAGCTAAATTGCTCAATCGGCAATTCTGCCACTACTTGGTTCATAATGTCTTTGCTTTGCGCACTAATCACGCACTTCCAGATTGGTTTGTCGTGATCGATCACATCTTGAATACTTTCTACTTTTCGCACTAAAGGACGGACATTTTCAGGACAACTGGCCACCCATTTCAGAAATTTTTCCATATGAGGATTTAGCTCCGCATAATTCATCGCATTGCGAGAATACATTAATAAATGGCAATGGTGCTTGGTTGCCGTATCATAAATTTGCTGCGCTTGTTGTTGCGAAAGTGGATTAGCAGCCAGCACCTTGTCATTTTGTACATCATAAACATAGGTGCCGTTGCAACAAATAATCGGCGTGGTTAAACCCAGTTCCACATAATAAGGAATCACCGCCGTATGATGTCGCCCTGTTACCAACAACACTTTAACACCTTGCTGTTGTAACGTGGCTATTGCCTGTTTATTTTCCGCAAGAATCTGCCCTTGCGAATTGAGCAATGTGCCATCTAAATCAAAAGCGACTGCTTGGTAGTTCATATTGTATTCCTTGTACTAGATTGATTATTGCCCATAATACGCATTCTTACCGTGTTTACGGAGATAATGTTTATCCAATAATTCTTGCTGCATTGGCGTTAAATTCGGGTTGAGTTGGCGGCTGAATAAATTCATATAACCAATTTCTTCTAACACCACCGCATTATGTACGGCATTATCTGAGTCAGTTCCCCAAGCAAAAGGGCCGTGGGAATGGACTAATACAGCAGGGACATCTTT